>NZ_JBFUKU010000220.1:0-13243 GCF_056400685.1 Pseudomonas sp. P5_A12
CAGTGGTGCTGGCCGAGCAGGTCCGTGAGCGCACCGATGCTTTAAACCAGGCCATGGCCGAACTAAAGGCCGGCAACCATTTACTCAGCGAGGCACGCCTGCGTGCCGAGACGGCGCATCGACACCTGATCGATGCCATCGAGAGCATTTCCGATGCCTTTGTCTTGTTCGACTCCGAGCAGCGAATCGTCTTGTTCAACAGTCGCTTCAAGGCGTTCTGGCGCAATAGTCGGGTGCGGATCAACGCGGGCATGCGCCTGACCGAGGTCAAGCGCCTGATGATGAGCAACGGGCTCTTCACCGAAGAACCCCGCGGGCATGCCGACGAGAGCCTGTTGTACCGCTTGCAAAACGGGCGTTGGCTGCAAGTCAGCGAACGGCCGACCCAGGAAGGCGGACGGGTCATCCTGTTCACCGACATTACCGACGTCAAACTCAGTGAAACCGTACGCCGCGAACAGGCCGTGGCGCAGAAATCGCATCTGTTGCAGCGAGCAGTCGATAACCTGTCCCAAGGCGTGGCGATGGTCAATGCCGAGGGCATTCTGGAGTTATGGAACCGGCGCTTCCTCGAGTTGAGCGGGCTGGCGCCGGTCGCTGCCCATCGCCCCTTTGCTGAAGTGATCGCCGACACCGAGTTGAATTTGCTGACCCCGGCCAGTCGCGATGGCAATGGACGGCCGGTACAGGAATGCGAACAACGCCTCTATGACGGCCGGGTCCTGGAAATCCGTACGCATCCGCTGCCGACCGGCGGTTTCGTCAATACATTCACCGACATCACCGAGCGTTACCAGCACGCCGAGACGCTGAGTGAAAGCGAGCGCTGGATTCGCCTGATCACCGACCATGTACCGGCGCTGATCGCCTACCTCAATGCCGATCTGGTGTACGAATTTACCAACAAGGTCTACGAAGAGTGGTACTGCTGGCCCCGGGGAGTGATGCTCGGCCAAAGCCTGCGGCAAGTGCACAGCGAACAGCATTACCAGCGTCTGGAGAGTTACGTGGCGAGGGCGCTGGCCGGTGAGAGCGTCACGTTCGAGTTCGCCGAAACCAACGTCAATAATCAGGAGCGCTACATGCTGCGTTCCTACGTGCCCAACCGCCTCGCCACGGGCGAGGTGGTGGGGATTTTCGTGTTGATCCGCGACATCACCGAGCGCCGTCGTACCGCCGAGGCGCTGCATCAGGCGTATCAAAATCTTGAGTTGCGGGTGCGCGAACGCACGGCGGAGCTGACCACCCTCAATGGCCAGTTATTGCGTGAAATCGAAGAGCGTCGCGAAGTGGAATCACGCTTGCGCGAGGCCAAGCTCGACGCCGAGCAAGCCAACCTGTCCAAGACCAAGTTTCTCGCGGCCGTCAGCCACGATTTGCTGCAACCGCTGAATGCCGCACGCTTGTTTACCAGTGCGTTGCTGGAGCGACGCGAACCGAATTCCAACGAGATTCTGGTGCGCAATGTCAGTAACTCCCTGGAAGACGTGGAGAACCTGCTGGGCACTCTGGTGGATATTTCCAAGCTCGATGCCGGGGTGATCAAGGCCGATGTTGCGCCGTTCGCCCTCAG
This sequence comes from Pseudomonas sp. P5_A12, assembly GCF_056400685.1. Lineage (NCBI taxonomy): Bacteria > Pseudomonadati > Pseudomonadota > Gammaproteobacteria > Pseudomonadales > Pseudomonadaceae > Pseudomonas > Pseudomonas sp. P5_A12. Next base: position 1,574 of record NZ_JBFUKU010000220.1, read on the forward strand.
CGAACTGCTGGAAAACCTCGCGGCTGAATACACCGAAGTGGCGCGCAGTGAGGGCCTTGAACTGCATTTCATTGCCTGTTCGGCACTGGTGCGCAGCGACATCCAGTTACTGGCGCGCATCCTGCGCAACCTGCTGAGCAATGCGATTCGCTACACCTACAGCGGCCGTGTGGTACTCGGATGCCGGCGTCTTCATCAGCGGTTGTTGATCCAGGTGTGGGACACGGGGATGGGCATCGCCGACAATCGTCTGGAAGAGATTTTCCAGGAGTTCAAACGCGGTGATGTGCAGCGCCCGGATCAAGATCGCGGTCTGGGGCTAGGGCTGGCCATCGTCGAGAAAATTGCCGGGATCCTCGGGCATCGCATCCATGTGCGCTCGTGGCCGGGCAAGGGCTCGATGTTCTCGGTCGAAGTACCCTTGAGCGCAACCGCACCGAAGCCGCTGCCGACGTTGCAGATAAGCGAGCCGATGCTTGAGCGCCTGCGTGGGGCACGGGTGTGGGTGCTGGACAACGACGCGACCATTTGCGCCGGCATGCGCACTTTGCTCGAAGGGTGGGGCTGTCGGGTGCTAACGGCGCTGTCGGAAGAGGACCTGGCGCGACAGGTGGACAACTACCACGCCGAGGCGGATCTGCTGATCGCGGATTACCATTTGGACAACGATCAAAATGGCGTGGACGCCGTGGCCCGGATCAATGCGCGTCGTGCGTCACCCATTCCGGCCCTGATGATTACCGCCAACTACAGCAATGAACTCAAACAGCAGATCCGCGAACTGGGCCACACCCTGATGCACAAACCGGTGCGACCGATGAAACTCAAGACGGCGATGAGTCATTTGCTTGGCAGGCCTTGAGATCCTCTGCGTTAGTACCACCGTCATCGCGAGCCTGCTCACGAATGGGGCGACGCAGTCTCCCAGACTCAACGCCGCAAGTAAGACCCGAAATCAATATCCCCGGCACTCAAGATCGCCTGCACCCGATTGTGCACGTTGAGTTTGCGCAGGATCGCCGAGACGTGGGCCTTGACGGTGGTTTCGGCAATTTCCAGGGTGTAGGCGATCTGTTTGTTCGATTCGCCTTTGGTCATGCGTTCAAGCACCTGCAATTGTTTGCGGGTCAGGGCCTGGAGCAATTCGGGAGGGAAGCTTGGGGTGTCGTTCATCCGGCGGGGGGTGTTGGTTCGGGTGGTGCGGATGATGTCCGGGGGCAAGTACACGTTGCCGTTGAGAATTTGCTGGATGGCCTCGGTCATTTGCGTGCGTGCTGACGACTTGGTGATGAAGCCCACCGCACCGTAGGTAATGGCTTGCAGGACGATTTGTTTGTCCTGCTCGGCAGAGACAATCACCACCGGAATGGTCGGGGCCTCGTTGCGCAGATTGATCAGGCCATTGAGCCCGTGCATGCCGGGCATATTCAGGTCGAGCAAGATCAGGTCCAGGTCGTCGTGTTCCTGGGTGAGTGCCAGGGCACTGTCGAGGTCGGCGGTTTCCATGACTTCGCTACCGGGGAAACCATCGCTGATGACGTTATGAATCGCTTCGCGAAACAGCGGGTGATCGTCGGCAATCAGAATTTTGTACATAGCCTTTCACCTCATTATTTTGATTATGGTGTGGCAACAACACGCCAGCGTAAAGATCAGGGGAAAGGTTCTGGCCGGGCGGGTGTCACGGGCAGGTTGGCGGCTTGCCAGGCGTCGAGGCCGTCGCGATACCAATACAACGTCTTATAGCCCATGGCGGACGCCCGTTTTACCGCGTTCCAGCTCAACCAGCAGTCGGCGCGGCAATAGAAGACCAATGGTCGTGCCGGATCCCCGGCGGTCAATAGCTTGAGGTTACGCGCAAAGTAACCCTGCCAGTCGGGCGTCAGGTCGCCGTCGCCGGTATTGGCCAGCCAGTGACTGCCGGGCAGGTTTTCATGGGGCTGGTCTTCGATGAATTGCCCTTGCAGCCATTGGCGGCGGTAGACATCGATCAGGACCGGCGGCGGGGTTTGACTGAGCAAGGTTTGCAGGGCCTGGGTGTCAAGGATGGTCGCGCCTGGCAGGCTTTCCGGCGTCGGGCTGCGGTACAGGCCGATGCGATAGCCATCAGCGGAAAACAGCGGTGATTCAGCGTGCGCGCTGCCCAGCAACAGGCTCAGCGACAACGCAGCGAGAGTAGGGCGCAACAGGCAACGTCGGGCACGCGGCATGGGGTCGATCCTTATAGTTATGGACCTATTACATGTCAGGTGGGGGGCTTTGGGAATGCGACGATAGACAGGGAAACCAGTACTAAAGTAGTAATTTCCCCCGATCAAATGTAGGAGCAAGCTCGCTCCTACAGTTGGATTTGTGTTGTCAGGTGGATTTGCGCAGGGCTGCGTGTTGTGGGTTGAAGGTGAACACGGCGAGTAGCGCGAACACCACGGTCAGCCCCACACACACCGCCAACGCCACCGGATTGAAACGCTCATAGAGGGCAAACCGCACCAGCTCCACCGCATGGGTGAACGGGTTCACCGCGCACAGCCAGTACAACCACTCACTGGCCTCACGCATTTTCCACAACGGATACAGCGCCGAGGACAGGAAAAACAGCGGGAAGATCACGAAATTCATGACCCCGGCAAAGTTCTCCAACTGACGTATGGCGTTGGACAGCAAAAGCCCCAGGGCGCTGAGCATCAACGCCACCACCAGTAACACCGGCAAGGCAATCAATAAACCCATGGCCGGCGGCTGCACGCCATAGATCCAGGCAATCGCCAAAAAGGCATACACCTGCAACAGGGAAATCAGCGACGTGGCCAGCAACTTGCTGCACAGCAGAAAGGTCCGGGGCAGGGGGCTGGTCAGGAGCACGCGCATGCTGCCCATCTCGCGGTCGTACACCATCGACAGTGAACCTTGCATGCCGTTGAACAGCAGGATCATGCAGGCAAGGCCAGGGATGATGTAGACCTCGTACGGAATGTAGGTGTCGTAGGGTTCGATAATCGCGATCCCCAAGGCCGCCCGGAAACCGGCCGCGAAGACCAGCAGCCATAGCAGCGGCCGCACCAGCGCACTGAGAAACCGCGTGCGCTGCAACACAAATCGCAGCCATTCTCGCAGCACGATACCGCTGAAACATTGCCAATAAGCATTCATCGCACCGCTCCTGAAGTGGTCAGGCGAGTGAAGGCCGAGCCGAGGTCGCCGCCATGTTCCAGGCTCAGCTCGTCGGCCTGTCCGCTGGCCACCAGTCGACCTTGATGGAGGATCAACAAGTCGTCGCTGGCCTGTACCTCGTCCAGTAGGTGAGTGGTCCAGAGCACGCTGATGGCGTGTTCGCGGCACAGGTTGCGCATGTGCTGATTGAGTGCCAGGCGACTGGCGGGATCGAGTCCGGCACTGGCTTCGTCGAGTAGCAACAGGCGCGGTTCATGCAGCAGGGCGCGGGCGATTTCCACCCGGCGGCGGTGGCCGCCATTGAGTTCGCGTACCCGTTCGCGTCGGCGTTCGGTCAGGGTCTGGCGGGCCAGCTCGGCGTCAACCCGGATACCGGTCTGGCGCCGGGACAGACCATGCAACGCCGCGTGATACCGCAGGTTCTGCTCGACACTGAGGTCCAGGTCCAGGGTACTTTGCTGGAACACCACGCCCAACTGCTTGAGCGCCGGGCGTGGCGCATCGCGTAATGAATAGCCGCCGACCCGGATGTCTCCGTGCTGCACATCATAGAGCCGGGTCAGCAGGGCGATCAGGGTCGATTTGCCGGCGCCATTGGGTCCCAGCAATGCGGCGAAACGTCCGGGGGCCAGATTGAAGTTCACGTGGCGCAATGCTTCCCGGGCACCGTAGGCAAAACTCAGCTCGCTGACTTCCAGGGCGTTCATGGCGTCACCACCACGCCCCAAGGGTAGCGTCCGACTTTCACTGATTTGCTCACTTTGATGCTGTCGACATCAATCACCGACACGTCTCCGCTGACGCCGTTGGTGGCGAGCAGTTGCTTTTGATCCGGCGTGAACGCCAATTGCCAGACCCGTCGCCCGACCAGCAGGTAGTCGAGAATTTCGAACGTCTTGGCATCGATCACCGCCACATGATTGGCCGGGCCCAGCGCGACGAAAGCGTACTTGCCGTCGGCGCTGAGCTTGATGCCCACGGGCTGAACCTTGTCCGGGTGCACGCCTTTGATCTGGAAGTTGAGGGTCTTGAGGATCTTGCGGCTGGTGACGTCGAGAATCGTCACCGTGCCGCCGATTTCCGCCGACGCCCAGAGCTGTGAACCGTCCTGATTGAATTCGACAAAGCGCGGTCGCTGGTCCACCAGCGTGCTGTCGGCCAGGGTCTGGGTGCTGGTGTCGATCCAGTGCAGCATGTTGGTGGTTTCACTGGTGTTCACCGCCCACTTGCCGTCGGGGCTGACGGCCATGCCTTCGGGCTCGACGCCGACGTTGATCTGGCCGAGCACCTGGGCGGTTTCGGTGTCGATCACCGTGACCAGCGCATCGTCTTCGTTGGAGACGTACAACCAGCGGTTATTGGGGTGCAGGGCGAATTGCTCGGGGTCTTTTCCCGAAGGCAGTTCCTTGATGATCTTGCGCGTGGCCACGTCCATCACCTGGACCCGGTCCGAATCGCTGGCGCAGATGTACAGCAGCTTGTTGTCGTGGGACAGCAAAAGACCACGCGGGCGCTGGCCGACAGGCAGGGTGTCGGTGACTTGCAGGGTCTGCATGTCGATCAGGCTCAGGCTGTTGTCCTTTTCGTTGGAGACCCACGCGGTGCTGGCCGCGGCGTGCCCGGCGGCGAGCAGCAGGGCCCAAGAAAGCAGGGAGCGGCAAAGCAGGGTGCGGCGCATGGCGGATTCCTTTTTGTTGTAGTTCTTGTGGAAAGTTGGATCAGAGATAGCGGCAGCTGACCTCGGGTTTGTCATAACCCAGGCTGTCCATTTCGTTGAAGGGGTGCAGAAAACCTTCCTGCGGCGAGGTACTGACCAGGGCGCGGGGCTGGACGATGGGAATGGGTTGGCGCAACTGGCCGTTCCAAGGGCGATAACTGAGCTTGCGCCCCTTGAAACCGTCCAGCGGCAGTTGATCGCTGATTGCAAGCGTACGGATCGCCATCGGCTCGGTCTGGCGCAGTTTGCTCACGGCGCTGGCGATGCTGCGGACGGCCATCCAGGCGGCGAAGTCGCGGTCGTTCATCCAGCGCCCGGTCAGGGCTTCGAAACGCTTTTGCAACTGCGCGGCGCCGTAGGTTTCCACGGTTTTGTGCCAACCCACCGGGGTCAGTCCTTGAGTACCGGCGACCGGGCGTGGGTACCAGGTCTGGTAGGGCACGTATTCACCGAAGTCGCCGCGTTCATCGGCCACCAGCACCACGTCATATTCGGCCGTCTGGGTGAACAACGGCATGTCGGCCTGGGCACTGCGACGTTGATCGTTATCAAAACTCCAGGCCTTCTCCGCCACCAGTTGCAAGCCGAAGCGTTTTGCCGCGCGGCGCAGGGCGGCGGCGTAGGCTTGATCGTCGGCGGTCGGGCCGACGATCAGCAGCGCGCGTTGCCATTTGCGTACTACCAGAAATTGCGCCAGCGCATCGGCGAGCATCGCCCGACTCGGCAGGCTGTGCAGCACGTTCGGCAGGCAATCGGTGGTGCGCAAGCGGTCGTCGGGACTGCCGGCGTTGAACAGCAGGCTATCGGGCAGGGCCGCACTGAGTTGGCGCAAGCTGTCGGCCGAGGCGTTCACCACAAACAGACGCAGCCCCTGTGCGTGTTGGGCGTTGGCCGCGTCGAGCAACGCTTCGGGGCTGTCGACGTTGGCGCTGACCAGGGTGTAACTGTGGTTGAGAAAACGCCCGGTGCTGTTGCTGTCGGTGATCGCCAATTCGGCGCCACGCAGCCCGGCATCGGTCGGTTCGGGAATGACATTCGACAATAACGGTCCCGGATCGGGGCGATAGCCCAGGTAGCCGATCCGCACCTGCAGCGGCGCGTCTGCAGCCTGGCTTTGGGTCGCCAGGCCGGCAGCGCAGGCAATCGCCAGCAGGTACAGCAAGGCGTAAGGGGCTAGCAGGCGCATAGGACGCTCCATTACAGGTAGCGCCAGCATAGGAAGCCTGTGGAGCAGAAGAAATATGCAGAAAGTACCGGAGAGCCAGTACCAAGGTAGTAACCCGGGCGAATCGACGCGGTTTTAGCTTGGGTTTGAATGGCTCTCGCCCTGATGCCGATCAGTTAAGCCATAACACTATCCGTAGCAGCTGGCGAAGCCTGCGTTCGGCTGCGCAGCAGTCGTAAAACTTGAGTTTGCGGTTTTCCTGAAACACCGCATCGCCTGATTTCACGACTGCTTTGCAGCCGAACGCAGCCGAACGCAGGCTTCGCCAGCTGCTACGGAGCGCGTTACGCCTGTTGGCTGCCTCCATCGCCTTACTACCAAGGGACTAGAAGGCGACCACCAAAGCAGCATGGGGTGATTGCGATGCCGTTTCTAAGATGAGTGCCATAGCCTCTGCCAAGAGGTTTTGCGTGCAATCCTGAGGGCATAACAATGACAACAATACGCAACGCTTTGCTCATGACCGGGCTGCTGGCCGGCTTTATCAGTGCAGGTTCCGTGTGGGCGCACGGCAACGTGGTGCCACAAGCCGTGGAAACCCAAGGCCTGACCCCGATCAAAGACGCCGGTGTGCCGGTCGACGCGGATGGCTGGGCGGCGGCCAACCCCTACCGCACCTCCCCGGAGCGCGATAAGGCTCTGGAGATCGGTTCGTCGGCCTACAACCAGAACTGTGCGGCCTGTCATGGCCTGGAAGCCAAGTCCGGTGGGATCGCTCCCGACCTGCGCATGCTCGATGTCGGCGAGTCAGGAGACGAGTGGTTCGTCGAACGCGTGCGTCATGGCGCGGTGCGTGACGGTCGGGTCTACATGCCAAAAATGGCCGACTACCTGAGTCAGGAAGCGTTGTGGGCGGTGCGCACTTACCTGGACAGCGTTCACGTCGAGGAGTGACCCCATGCGTCTGATCGCGGTGTTGATCAGTGCGCTGTGGCTGTGCTGCCAGACGGTGCAGGCGCAGGTTCGGACCTATGACGAAATGATCGCCGCCGGGGAGCTGAAAGTGGCGGTGTACAAAGACTTCGCCCCCTACAGTTTCGAACAGGCCGGTCAGCCCCGAGGCGTGGATGTCGAGCTCGCCGAGGCCCTGGCCAAGGCCCTCGGTGTACGCCTGACGCTGATCTGGGCACCCGCCGGGGAAAAACTCGATGACGATCTGCGTGATTACATCTGGCGCGCCAGTGCGTTGCATAACCAGCAACTGGCCGACCTGATGATGCGTGTGCCCTATGACCGTGATTACGCCCAGAAGCGTAACGAATTCGGCGAAATGGAAAACGGCCATGTGGTGATGTTCGGCCCCTACCAGACCGAGCAATGGCAGGTGGCATACGATCAGCGCCGACTGGACAAGGTCGGCAGCGTGGCCGTGTTCGAGCATCACCCGATTGGCGTCGAGGTCGACAGCATACCGTCGTTCTACCTGACCTCGGTGTTCAACGGCATGCTCGCCGGCAAGACCCACCACTATCCGGGCGTGCCCCAGGCATTTGCCGCGATGAAGGCCGGTGAGGTGAAGAGGCACTGGAAGGGCTGATCCGCGAGGGTGCGGTGAAGACGATCTACAGCCACTACGGCCTGCGCTACGACGTGCCGCAGATGTATCAATAGGAGCGGGTGATGAGCTGGCGAATGACGTGTCTGTTGGCCTGTTGGTTACCCTTGGCCGCGCACGCTGCGGACATCGATCCGGGTAAAGACCCGGTGCCCTCGGTGATGTGGGCGTTCTATCACAAGCAAATGCTCGGCGACGCACCCTTTGTCTTCGATGATCGGGTCAAGCTGCTGGCGCCGCCGTTTGCCGAAGACGCCCGGCAGGTACCTTTGGAAATCGATGCGCGGGCGTTCAAGGGCGAGGTGGTGAAAATCCTCGCCTGGGCCGAGCTCAATCCGTTGCCGAAGATCGTCGACTTCCAGCCGCTGGACCGCGTATTGCCGTGGCTGTCGATCCGTATCCGGATCGAACAGGCCACGCCCTTGCGCGCGGCGGTCTTGACCCGCGATGGGGTGTGGCATGTCGGTTCAACCTTGATTGATGCAGCAGGTGGCGGCTGCACCGCACCGAGTGTCGTGCGTACCCAGCCCGGCTGGGAGGAACACATCGGCGAAGTGTTGGGTGGTCGCTATCCACGCAACGAGTTCAGCCGATTGCGCGTGCAGGTGGCGCACCCGATGGACAACGGCATGGTCAGTGGTATCCCGGAGTTCTACATCAATCATGCGGAACTGAAGGACCTGAACGATCAGCTGTTGGCGCGGCTGGAGCTGTTTCCCGCCGTCAGCGAAAACCCCAATCTGGCCTTCGACATTGAAGGGGCAGGGCAGACGCGTCTGTTCATTCGGGATACCAGCGGCAATGAATTTGATGCGTCAATTCCCTGACCCAAAGGAGCGTGTCATGCGCTGGATACTGCTGATTATGTTGAGTGTCAGCCTGCCGGCCATGGCCGACTTGGAGTATTCGCTCAAGCCCCGGCAGATCGCCGAAGACACCTGGCTGCTGGAAGGCAGCACGGATAATTTCGCCAAGGCCAACGGCGGCAATATCGTCAACACCGGGTTCATCGTCACCGAGCGCGGCGTGGTGGTCATCGACACCGGCCCGTCGAAGCGTTACGGCGAAGCTCTGCGCAAGACGATTGCGACGATCACGGATAAGCCGGTGATTCAGGTATTCCTGACCCACCACCACCCGGACCATGTGCTGGGCAATCAGGCGTTTGCTGATGTGCCCATCGGCGCACTGGCGGGTACCACCGAGCTGATGCATCAACAAGGTGATGCCATGGCCGAGAATATGTATCGACTGGTGGGCGACTGGATGCGTGGCACCGAAGTGGTGTTGCCCAATCAGACCGTTACGCCAGGCGTACTCAGTTTTGGGAATCACGATTTACGCGTGCTGGGCCTGGGTGGGCATACGGCAGCGGATCTGGCTATTCTCGACCAGCGAACCGGCGTGCTGTTTGCCGGGGACCTGGTGTTTTATCAGCGGGCCCTGACCACTCCGAACAGCCCTGGGCTGTCGGTGTGGCTGGCGGACATAGCCACCCTCCAAGGCTTGCCCTGGAAGCTGATCGTGCCCGGCCACGGCCCGGTGTCCAGCGACCCACAACCCTTCGCACAAATGCGCGATTACCTGAGCTGGCTCGACCAACTGCTGCAAGAGGGTGCGGCCAGCGGCAGTGACATGGCCGAGATGATCCGCAGTCCCATCCCTGAACGTTTCGCCGGGATCAATCTGAACCGTTATGAATTAATCCGCAGCGTCAGTCATTTGTACCCGCGTTACGAGCGTGGGCAGATGACCCGGGTGGACTCCGGCGCAAGCCGGTAAGGCTTGAACTCATCCAAACCGCTACTAAGGGATTAGGAATCTCCATATTGCGGGTAATTGTTGCCGGGGCGGCGGCGCCCAAGAATCTGCACTACGCCGGGAAACGTTCCCGCGAATAACAAAAAACCGCAGAGGTAGCCGTCATGACCCAACCCGCACGTCGCCAGCCCTTCGTCTTGAGCCTGCTGCTCAGTGCCATGCTGTTGTCCGGCCAGGCATTGGCCGCCGTCTCCGACCAGGACATTCTCCAGGACCCGAAAAATCCGGAACAAGTCGTCACTAACGGCTTGGGTGTCCAGGGGCAGCGCTACAGCCCGCTGGATATTCTCAACGTCGACAACGTGAAGGAGTTGCGGCCAGCCTGGGCATTCTCCTTCGGCGGCGAAAAACAGCGTGGCCAGCAAGCACAGCCGATGGTCAAGGACGGCGTGATGTACATGACCGGCTCCTACTCACGGGTGTTCGCGGTGGATGCGCGCACCGGCAAGAAACTCTGGCAATACGATGCGCGCCTGCCGGATGACATCCGTCCGTGCTGCGACGTGATCAACCGTGGCGTGGCGCTGTATGACGACCTGGTGATCTTTGGCACCCTCGACGCCAAGCTGGTGGCCCTGAACAAAGACACGGGCAAAGTGGTGTGGAGCAAGAAGGTGGCCGACCACAAGGAAGGCTATTCCATCAGCGCCGCGCCGTTGGTGATCAACGGCAAACTGATTACCGGCGTGGCCGGTGGCGAGTTCGGTGTGGTGGGCAAGATCTCGGCCTACGACCCGAAAAATGGCGAGCTGTTGTGGGTCCGCCCGACCGTCGAGGGCCACATGGGCTATGYCTACAAAGACGGCAAGGCCATCGAGAACGGCATCTCCGGCGGTGAAGCCGGCAAGACCTGGCCCGGTGATCTGTGGAAGACCGGCGGTGCTGCGCCTTGGCTCGGTGGTTACTACGACCCGGAAACCAATCTGCTGCTGTTCGGCACCGGCAACCCGGCGCCGTGGAACTCGCATTTGCGTCCTGGCGATAACCTCTACTCATCGTCGCGCCTGGCGCTCAACCCGGACGACGGCACCATCAAATGGCACTTCCAGAGCACGCCCCACGACGGCTGGGACTATGACGGCGTCAACGAACTGGTGTCCTTCAATTACACCGAGGGTGGCAAGGAAATCAAAGCGGCGGCCACGGCGGACCGCAACGGTTTCTTCTACGTGCTGGACCGTACCAACGGCAAGTTCATCCGTGGTTTCCCGTTTGTGGACAAGATCACCTGGGCCACTGGCCTGGATAAAGAGGGCCGGCCGATTTACAACGAAGCCAGCCGCCCCGGCGCCCCGGGCGCTGACCCCAAGGGCAGTTCGGTCTTCGTAGCGCCTGCATTCCTTGGCGCGAAGAACTGGATGCCGATGGCCTACAACCGCGACACCGGGCTGTTTTACGTGCCGTCCAACGAGTGGGGCATGGACATCTGGAACGAAGGCATCGCCTACAAAAAAGGCGCGGCATTCCTCGGGGCCGGTTTCACCATCAAGCCGTTGAATGAAGACTACATCGGCGTGTTGCGCGCCATTGACCCGAAAACCGGCAAGGAAGTCTGGCGCCACAAGAACTACGCGCCGCTGTGGGGCGGGGTGCTGACCACCAAGGGCAATCTGGTGTTCACCGGCACACCGGAAGGTTTCCTCCAGGCGTTCAACGCCAAGACCGGCGAGAAAGTCTGGGAATTCCAGACTGGTTCCGGCGTACTCGGCTCACCCGTGACCTGGGAAATGGACGGCGAACAATACGTGTCCGTCCTCTCCGGCTGGGGCGGCGCCGTACCGTTGTGGGGCGGGGAAGTGGCCAAGCGCGTGAAGGACTTCAACCAGGGCGGCATGCTCTGGACCTTCAAGCTGCCGAAAGACCTGGTGGCCAAGCACTGACCCCAAGTCCACCGCTGATCGTTCCCACGCGCAGCAAAGGAATGCAGCCAGGGACGCTTTGCGTCCCAAGTGCCGAACGCGGAGCGTCCGTTGAGGCATCCCCACGCGGAGCGTGGGAACGATCGACTTGCGCAAATCTACGACCAAATAACGAGAGCCCTCCTGCCATCGGCGCATTCGTCCGGCACACGGGGCTCTCTAGTATCGATTCATCGCCTGTCGCCACGGCAGGCATCGACCCAGACAGAGGCCCACCATGATCTACGCACAACCCGGAACCCCAGGCGCCGTTGTTTCCTTC
>NZ_JBFUKU010000221.1:0-9134 GCF_056400685.1 Pseudomonas sp. P5_A12
GAACAACCTCGGGCGTATCTGCACCAGACCGCGCGCAACATCGCAGTGGACGGTTATCGGCGTGAGGATCGGCGGGGCGCCATGGAGTCGGAGGCGATTGATTTGAGTGTGTCGTCGTCCGGCGACCCGGAGCAGTACATGCAGGCGATCCAGTTGGCTGATTGCATCGAACGGGCGCTCACCGAGTTGCCGGTCAATTGCCGCAAGGTGTTTGTGTGGCAAAAGATCGAAGGCTTGACCCAGGCTGAAATCGCCGAACGCCTGGGTTTATCCAAGAACATGGTGGAAAAGTATATGATCCGCACCTTGCGGCATCTGCGTGACCGCCTCGACGGATCGCAAGCATGAGCGGCCGCGCCTTCTCACCCCCAGCCAAGCAGGAACTTCCATGATGGATACTCGTGATTGTGCGTGCGGGCAAACAAAGGTTCGCGACGAGGCGGCGTGGTGGTTTGTGCGTTTGCAGGAACCGGCCGTGGACGTTGAGGAGTACCGGCGCTTCGAGGCTTGGCTGCACGAACATCCGCAACATCAAGACGAATTCGAAATGCTTCAGGGCTTGTGGATGGCGGCTGACCTGGTGCCGGTCGAGCGTCTGCAAGCCATGTGTGAAACCGCGCCGGTTCGCCGCACACCTCAACCGTGGGTGCGTTACGCGGTGGCGGCCAGTGTGGTGGCCGTGGCGCTGGGCGTGGGATGGTCCACTGGTTTGCATCACCCGGAACCTTTTACCGCTGAATATTCCACGGCGTTGGGTGAACGTCGGCATGTGGTATTGCCGGACGGTTCGTTGATGGACATGAACAGCCGTAGCCGTATTCAGGTGCGTTTTGATAAAGACCGGCGTGGCATCGAGTTGACTGAGGGCGAAGCGATGTTCAGCGTCGAGCACGACACCAGCCGACCGTTCGTGGTCGAAGCGGGCAACGGCCAGGTGACGGTCACCGGCACGCGCTTCGATGTGCGCCGCGATCCGTCGCAAACCCGGGTGGCGGTGGAGCAGGGCACGGTCAAGGTTCAGGGGCAGGGCGCCAATGTCATCAGCCTCACCGCTGGCCTTGGCACTCGCATCGATGCCCAAGGGGTTGTCGCGGCGGCTTATGCGGTCAACCCGACCGAGCTGACCGCGTGGCGTGGGGGCAAACTGGTGTTCAACAACGCTAGCCTCAGCGAGGTGGCTGCCGAAGTATCGCGTTACCGCGAGAGACCGCTCACCGTCAGCAACGACACAGTCGGCAGTCTGCGCCTGACCAGCGTGTCCAATTCCGACAGCACCGATGCACTCATCAAGGCCTTGCCGAGCATCCTGCCGGTGGCCATACGCACCCTCGATGACGGCAGTCAGGAAATAATTTCAAAATAAATTCAGGTTTTTTTCGAGTTCATCGTCTTCTTGTCCAACTGCAACTGGTTTGCATTAACAAACGCATGCGCTTGCGATCCACAGGACATTGTTCGACGTGAAAAACACCTCTGCCAACCACAAAAAATCCCATTGGTTGCCGCTGCCGCTGGCGCTCGCCTTGGCGGTCAGCACTGCGTTGCCCCAGGCATTCGCCGCCGGTGGCATTCATATTCCGGCGCAGCCGTTGGGCCAGGCCCTGAGCGAGTTGGGCCAGCAAACGTCGTTGCAGGTTTTTTTCAATCCTGAACTGGTTGCCGGCAAGCAAGCCCCGGCTGTCGACGGCGACATTTCGCCGGAACAGGCCCTGCGTCAATTGCTGCAAGGCAGCGGTCTGCAATACCAGATCGATCAAGGCTCGGTCACCTTGTCGCCCGTGCCGACGTCCGCTTCGAACGGGCCGCTGGAGCTGGACGTGACCGATATCAAAGTGGTCGGCGACTGGCTCGGCGATGCCAATGTGGCTTTGGTGCAGAACCATCCCGGCGCACGTACGGTGGTGCGTCGCGAAGCGATGGTCGAGCAAGCGGCGATGAACGTTGGTGAGGTGCTCAAGCGCGTCCCCGGCGTGCAAGTGCAGGACGCCAACGGCACCGGTGGCAGTGATATTTCCCTGAATGTCGGCGTGCGCGGCCTGACCTCGCGTCTGTCGCCACGCTCCACCGTATTGATCGACGGCGTGCCGGCCGCGTTTGCGCCGTATGGCCAGCCGCAGCTGTCGATGGCGCCGATTTCCTCGGGCAACCTCGACAGCATCGACGTGGTGCGTGGCGGCGGCTCTGTGCGTTACGGGCCACAAAACGTCGGTGGCGTGATCAACTTCGTCACGCGCGCAATTCCGCAAGAAGCCACCGGTGAAATCGGCACCACCCTGGAAACCTCTCAGTATGGTGGCTGGAAGCACCTCGACAGCGCATTCCTCGGCGGCACCGCGGACAACGGCATCGGCGTGGCGCTGTTGTATTCCGGGGTGAACGGCAACGGTTACCGCGAAAGCAACAACGGCAACGACATCTCCGATGTGCTCCTCAAGACCCAGTGGGCGCCGACCGATGTCGACTACTTCAGCCTCAACTTTCACTACTACGACGCCAACGCCAACATGCCCGGCGGCCTGACACAGCAGCAGTACGACGCCGACCCGTTCCAGTCCGTGCGCGACTACGACAACTTCAGCGGCCGCCGCAAGGACGTGTCGTTCCGCTGGGCACGACAGATCGACGACCGTACCCAGGCCGAAGTGCTGACGTACTACACCGACAGTTTTCGTGGCAGCAACATCGCCGCTCGCGACCAGAAAACCCTGAGTTCTTATCCGCGCACTTACTACACCTTCGGCATCGAGCCACGGGTGTCCCATGTGTTTGAGGCGGGCCCGACCACTCAGGAAGTCAGCGTCGGTTATCGCTACCTCAAAGAAGCCATGCACGAAGAGACGAGCCGCGTTGCCCTGGTGAACAATCAGCCGGTGCTGACCCCGACGTCTGACGGTCACGTGTTCCAGGACCGCACCGGCGGCACCGAAGCCAACTCGGTGTACCTCGACGACAAAGTCGACGTCGGCAACTGGACCGTGACCCCGGGCATTCGCTTCGAACACATCAGCACCGACTGGCATGATCGCCCGGTGCTCGACACCGCCGGCAAGCGCGTGCCGGAGAAGAACCGCAGCATCGAAAGCAACGAACCGCTGCCGGCCCTGAGCGTGATGTATCACCTGTCCGAAGAGTGGAAGCTGTTCGCCAACTACGAAACCTCGTTCGGCAGCCTGCAATATTTCCAGCTCGGCCAGGGCGGTATCGGTGACAGCCCCGCCAATGGCCTGGAGCCGGAAAAAGCCAAGACCTACGAGGTCGGCACCCGTTACAACGATGAGGCGTGGGGCGGGGAAGTGACGCTGTTCTACATCGACTTCGATGACGAGTTGCAATACATCAGCAACGACGTGGGCTGGACCAACCTTGGCGCGACCAAGCACCAGGGCCTGGAGGCGTCGGTGCATTACGACCTGTCGGCGCTCAACCCGATGCTCGACGGCCTGACTGCCTACAGCGGTTTCACCTACACCCGTGCCACCTATGAAGGCGATATTCCGGGCTTCAAGGGTCGTGACCTGCCGTTCTACTCGCGTCAGGTGGCCACCGCCGGGCTGCGTTACGACATCAATCGCTGGACCTACAACCTCGATGCCTATGCCCAGTCCAAGCAGCGTTCGCCGGGCACGGGCGTGAACGCCGATGGCAGCTTCAACGGCAACTACATCACTGAAGGAACAGCGGATGGCCAGTTCGGCGATATTCCGGGGTACATGACCTGGAACGTGCGCGGCGGGTATGACTTCGGTTCGCAGCTGTCGAACCTGAAGCTCGGCGCCGGGGTGAAAAACATCTTCGACAGGCAGTACTTCACCCGCTCCAGCGACAACAACTCGGGGATGTACGTGGGGGCGCCGCGYACGTTCTTTGTGCAGGCCAGTGTGGGGTTCTGATAGACCGAGGTGACCCCATCGCCAGCAGGCTGGCTCCCACATTGATCTGCGTCATACACAGAGTTTGTGTTCACTGAAGATCCCCTGTGGGAGCCAGCCTGCTGGCGATAGCTATATCAGACTTTCAACACCTTCCCGCCAATGGCCACCGCCACCAGCAGCAACGCCATCAAGCCAAAGGCAAAACTCAAACTGCTGCCATGGGCGATAAACCCGATCACCGCAGGTCCCGCGAGGATGCCCGCATAACCCAGCGTGGTAATGGCCGGCACGGCAATGTGCTCGGGCATGACCGTCTGTTTGCCGACGGCGGTGTACAGCACCGGCACAATGTTCGAACAGCCCGCACCCAGCAACGCATAACCCACCAGCGCCGCCTGCCAGGCCGGTGCGAACGTGGCCAGCGCCAGGCCCGCGGCGGCGGTCAGCCCACCGAACACAATCACCCGCGTAGCACCCAGACGCCGGACGATCCGGTCACCGGTCAAGCGTCCGGCCGTCATGGTCAGCGCAAAGGCCGCATATCCCAGCCCCGCATACGCCGTGTCGATCCCGCGCTCTTGCGCCAGAAACACCGCGCTCCAGTCCAGAGCTGCGCCTTCGGCCAGGAACACGATGAAGCACATCCCTCCAATAAACAGCACGATGCCATGGGGTACGGCAAACGCCGGGCCGGTGCTTTCGCTGCCATAAGGCAGCAGGTGCGGCGCAGCTTTAAGCAAGGCCAGCACCAGCACTGCAATCACCACCCACATCGCACCCAGCGGTGACATGCCAAGGCCGAGCAGGCCGCTGACGCCCGCTGCACCGACGATCCCGCCCAGGCTGAACATCCCGTGAAACCCCGACATCATGTTTTTGCCGCTGGCTCGTTCGACGATCACTGCTTGCAGGTTGACCGTCGAATCCACCGTGCCCAGCCCGGCGCCGAACATGAACAGGGTGGCGATCAACGCCGGCACGGTCGACACCGTCGCCAGCAACGGCAAGGCCGCACAGATCAGCAACGTCCCGCCTGCCGTCACGCGCCGGCAACCGAAGCGCGCGGCCAGCATCCCGGCCAACGGCATCGCCAGAATCGACCCGACCCCCAGGCACAACAGCAATACACCGAGCGTCCCTTCACCCAGTCCGGCCCGCGCCTTGGCGTAAGGCACCAGCGGCGCCCAGGCGGCAATGCCGAGGCCGGCAATAAAGAAGGCGACGCGGGTGGACATCTGCTCCAGTCGGCCGGGAACAAATGAGGTTTGGGTCTTGAAGCTGGTCATATCAATCCTTGGCAAAAAACGTCGCGTACCCAAGGGACACTGACTGATCCCGCAGGTTCGATCAGTGTCCGCAGCCGTTCGCGGTCAGGCAGGCGCACATCGTTGCACAGCCTGTCGCCGTTTCGCGATATCGTCGATAAATTGATGGTTCAGACAGGAGGCGACATGACGCGGACTTACGATGCACGGGGCAATATTTATATCGTCGTGGCGCCTGATGCCGTGCGCGGTAGCGCAATTGATCTGCCCGAACAGGCTGACGTTGCCGCGCAAACCCGCGAGACGTGGGCGTTAGCGGCCATCGAGGCGTTTTGTGGTTGGGCCCCCGGCACTCAGCCGCCCGGCAGCAAGGACCATCGTAGCGACGGTTTGCTGGTCGGGCCGTTTCAATCGGCGCCGCCGTATGACCTGTTAATCGTCAACACCGATGGCACGCTGGCCGAACGCAGTGGCAATGGGCTGACGATTTTCTCCCAGTCGCTCAGTGAGCAAGGATTGATGCCGAAGGAGACCGCGTGCCTGCTGCGGGTTCATCACGACAAGACGGACGCGGTTTCGCCGGGGGAGACGTCAGTCAAACCGGCCGAGATCGATGGCGTGCAAGGGTTCTGGCTGGATTTGGGAAAACCTTCGTTAGGGCCGCAAGCCGTGGGTGCGCAAGGGGTTGAAAGCGTGCTGTTGAATGGGCGAGAAGTCAGCCATGTGCGGCCATTGTCCGCGCTTGAACCGGCCTGGAACCGCAGCCAGTTTGTGCGCATCGGCAATCCGCATTGCGTGACGCTGGTGGCGAGCGCCGCTGCATTGCCGAGCAATGAGCAAATGCGTGAATCACCCTTGGCAGAAGGGTTGATGCGGATTGCTTATGCCATGCCGACCGGGGCCGGTGATCCGTGTCCGGCGGGGGTGAATGTGCAGTGGGCGATGCTGGAATCTGCACAGCAAGTCGTCGCGCGGGTGTTTGAGCGCGGGGAAGGGCCGACGGCGTCGTCGGGCACCAGCGCCAGTGCCGTGGCGTGTGCGGCTTGGCGGGTGGGCTGGGTTTCGGCAGGCGAGGTGAAGGTGGTGATGCCAGGCGGAACGGCGCCAATTTTGCTGGAGGAAGTGGACGGGGAATTGAGTCGGGTCAGGCTGTTTGGCACGGCTCGGTTGATGGTTTGAATTCAAGAAAGCTATCGCCAGCAGGCTGGCTCCCACATTGGATCTGTGTCGTTCACACATCTCCTGTGGGAGCCAGCCTGCTGGCGATGGGGCCCTGACAGTCAGCAAAAAATCAGAGCTGATCTGGCCATTCCACCACCGGCATCGTCCGCTTCATCAGCACCTTGCCCCCGCGCACCGAATACAGCGGCAAGCCCTGGCTGCGAATCACTTCATAGTCACTGTCCGCCGACAGCACCAGCAAATTCGCCGGCCGTCCCGCTTCCAGGCCATAACGCTCGCCGAGGTTCATGGCCCTGGCGCTGTTGTCCGTCACCAGGTCCAGCGCGCTTTGCAGGTTGCGGTAACCGAGCATGTGGCAGATGTGTAACCCGGCTTCGAGCACCCGCAGAATGTTGCCGTTGCCCAGCGGATACCACGGGTCAACAATCGAGTCCTGACCGAAACACACGTTCATCCCCGCTTCGAGCAACTCGTTGACCCGGGTCACGCCACGGCGTTTCGGAAAGTTATCGAAGCGCCCTTGCAGGTGAATGCTTTCAGTGGGGCAGGAGACAAAACTGATTCCCGAATGCCCGAGCAGGCGGAAGAGTTTGGCGCAGTAAGCGTTGTCGTAAGAGCCCATCGCCGTGGTGTGGCTGGCGGTGACCCGCGAACCCATGTCGCGGCTGCGGGCCTCTTCGGCCAGCACTTCGAGGAAGCGCGAATGCGGGTCGTCGGTTTCGTCGCAGTGCACGTCCACCAGGCAACCGGTGCGCTCGGCCAGGTCCATCAGGAACTTCACTGAACTGACACCCTGATCGCGGGTGTACTCGAAATGCGGAATGCCGCCGACCACATCGGCGCCCATGCGGATCGCTTCTTCCATCAGCTCGCGGCCATTGTGGTACGACTCGATGCCTTCCTGTGGGAACGCGACGATTTGCAGGTCGATCAGGTGAYGGCTTTCCTCKCGCACTTCGAGCATCGCCTTGAGCGCGGTGAGTTGCGGGTCGGTAACGTCGACGTGGGTGCGCACATGCTGGATGCCGTGGGCGGAGAGGGTCTGGATGGTCTTCTTGGCGCGGGTCTTGGTGTCTTCCTCGGTGATCGTCACCTTGCGCTCGCCCCAGCACTCGATGCCTTCGAACAGCGTGCCGCTCATGTTCCAGCGCGGCTCGCCGGCGGTCAGGGTGGCGTCGAGGTGAATGTGCGGCTCGACAAAGGGCGGCACCACCAGGTTGCCGCCAGCGTCCAGATCGTCGGGGCCCAGGGTCGGGGCTTCGGTCTGCCGGGCGATGGTGCGGATCAGGCCGTTTTCCAGGTGCAACTCATGCAGGCCTTCTTGGTTGCGCAGGCGGGCGTTGATGATGTGCATCAGGCGAGTCCTTTTATAATTCTTGCTGGGGTGCCGGGGCGGTTCGAGCACCGAGTACGGCGGTCAATAACATATACGTTAGCGCGGCAGCGGCAATCCCTACCAGTGGCGCGACCCACGGCGAACTGAAAGCGGCCACGGTGCCGACGGCATAGGCGGTCAACCCCGACCAGTTAAAGGCGGGCAACTGTGCGTTGGCCAACTTGGGGTAATGACCGCGATAGCGATAGAAAAAGTCGGCCATGATCACACCACCAATCGGCGGAATCACCGTGCCCAGCAGGATCAGGTAGGGCACCAGCATGTCGTACATGCCGAGCAGTGCCAGCAGCGTGCCGATGAGCGCGCCGCCCAAGGTCACGGTTTTGCGTCGGCCGGTGCGCAGCAGGTTGCAGCCGGCGACGGCAAAGTTATAGATGGTGTTGTCCTGGGTGCTCCAGATGTTGATCAGCAACATCGCCATCGCGGCCATGGCGAAACCTTGCAACAGCAGCACCTCGACCACGTCCGGTTGCTGATAGACGATGGCCCCGTAGGCGCCGATCACCACCATCAGACCGTTGCCAAAGAAGAACCCGATCAGGCTCGCCAGCACCGCAACCTTTGCCGAGCGCGAGAAGCGCGTCCAGTTGGTGGCCTGGGTTGCACCGCTGACAAACGTGCCGAACACCAGGGTCACGGCGGTCGACCAATCCAGCGATCCCGTCGGCACGACGGCGAGCAGACCATCGAGCCCGCCGATCTTGACCGTCGACACCCACATCGACAGCGTCAGCAATACCATCATGGCCGGAACAGCGATGTAAGAGAGAATTTCCAGCCCGCGATAACCCACATAGGCGGTCGCACAAAATATCATCCCGAACAGCACCATCAACCCGAGGACTGTGCCCTCGCTCAATTCGAAATACTTGCCCAACACCACGGCGGCAGTGGCCGTGCCCCAGGCGTACCAGCCGATTTGAGTAAAACCGAGGATCAGGTCGCTGAGCTTGCTGCCCACTTCGCCGAAGCAGAAACGGCCCATCAGCACCGAGTTGAGCCCACTCTTGAACGCAATAAAGCCCAATGCGGCGGCGTAGATGCCCAGCAACAGATTGCCGACGATAATCACCGCCATCATCTCGGCAAAGTCGAACGCCACCCCGAGCTTGCCGCCGGCAAACATGGTGGCGGTGAAAAAGGTGAAACCCAGTAGCACCATGGCCGTGGATTTGAGCCCTTTGCGGGCATGCATCGGGACTTCGCTGAGGGGGTAGTCGTTGCCCGGTTCGTTCTGCGTCATGTGGCGTTCCTTACGAATGGGAGAGGACGCGGTAGGGAGTGCAGTGGTCGTGCCAAGGGTGAGGGAGTGTAGTTATTTATAGCCGAACGCCAGAGTTTGGCCGGGAATGTGGCCCGAAAGCGGTGCACCTGAAGCAACACATACCCCTTGTGGGAGCGAGCCGCCCGGAGCCGGCT
>NZ_JBFUKU010000222.1:0-9038 GCF_056400685.1 Pseudomonas sp. P5_A12
GGCCAGTTCTCTTTCAGCGCGTTGAAAATCTGCATGACCCAGACTTCGTCACTGGCCGCGACCAATCCTACATAGCCCGAGCCTTTAGCCCACGTCTCTAGCCGAAATCGCAGCCCGCCGATGTCAGTGCCGCCGACGACACCCGAAGAAATGTAGGCGATACCACCTTGGCTGACCCGCAGTTGAGTGTGTTCATCGTCACTGGCGGACGCCAACAGTTGGCGCACAGCCTCAAGGGTCAAACCGTCAGGAGAGTTCAAATCGATCTGCACAGCGCGGTCCTTGAAAATTCGTCAAAGACCAAGTGTCGCATAGCCCTCCCCCCATGCCTAAGTCGGAGTGCCAAACACAGCGCAAAATGCTTAACTCGACACTTGGACCTTCCCGACTTCACGAGTGCCATCATGACCACTGTAAGCATCGACGCCGATATCAAAGCCAAGTGGCAAGACGGGCACAGCTCTTACAGCCCAGGCAGTACGGAAGAACTTGCCATTATCGCTATCGACTTATTGGTCAGGGACATTGGAACCGAGGCCGCCCAGCACTTCATCAAACAGATTTTCGAAAAACACTTGGCAGACCAAAAGGCCGCGGCCGAGGTAGTTCGGGCGTAAATCCAGCAGGCTGGCACCTGCGGAACAGGCTGCTTACTTCAGACGAGCCAGACGCTGAGTCAGTAAGTCGAAGAAGCCTTGGGCGTCACCACTCTCGACCCAGAATGCGTTTTTCGGAGCTTTCATGCCGTCATGCCAGTCGACGATGGTTTGACCAAAGGTCGGGCCTTCGCGGCTATCAACAATCACATTGACCAAGCGACCGGTAAACAGCTCAGGCTTGAGCAGGTAGGCAATGACGGTTGCGTCATGCACCGGGCCGCCCGAAAGACCGTAGTGCTCCATATCGCCTTTGACGTATTCATTAAGAATATCGCCCACCAGCTTGCTGGCGGTATTGTTGATCGCCGCGATCTGTTTCAGACGAGCTTCACTGGTGAGAATCTTGTGGGTCACGTCCAGCGGTAGGTAGGTCAGCGTCACACCACTTTTCAACACGACTTCAGCAGCCTGCGGATCGGCGAACAGGTTGAACTCCGCCACCGGCGTAATGTTGCCACCATTGAAGTGCGCACCACCCATGACCACCACGTCCTTGATGCCCTGAACAATCTCCGGCTCCTGGATCAGCGCCAGGGCCAGATTGGTCTGAGGACCTAGCATGGCGATGGTGATGCTGTGGGGTTTGGCAGCCTTCAAGGTATCAATCAGGTAGTTGACCGCATTGCCTTGAGCCAGGCCTTTCTTTGGCTCGTGCACGGTGACGCCCGACAGACCTTCCTTGCCATGAATGTTCTCGGCATAAATGGGCGTGCGCATCAGCGGTTTCGGTGCACCAGCGTAAACCGGCACTTCTTCGCGCCCTGCCCACTCACGGGCCAGCCGTGCGTTACGCGATGTCTTGTCCAGACGCACATTGCCGGCCACGGTGGTCAGCGCACGAATGTTCAGCTCTTGAGGTGAAGCCAGCGCGAACAGCAAGGCAACCACATCGTCGGCACCAGGATCGGTGTCGATGATCAAGTCGATTTTTTCCGCCGCTTGGGCGCTCATTGCAGTATTCAGGGACAAAGGCAGCACACTCCGGCAGGTGATGCAGTTTCTGAGCATTGCGTTACATGTCGCACGCTCCGTTTGCGTGGGCGAACCGTATGTGAATGGCGTTAGAACGTCACCCCCGACACCAGCACGATGTTGCAGTACGGCGCACATTCGCCGGTACGAACAATTGCCCGCGCCTGGCGGCTGAGGACCTTGAACTCATCATGGCTGAGCAGCTCGCGCGCGCCCAGCACGCCTTCGACGTTCAGTTCGTCCAGAACACTCAATGCCGGCGGCTGCTTGTCCAGAATCTCCTGGGCCAGCACATGGCTTTCGACCTGCATTTCGCTGAGCACAACTTTCAAGGTACTGATGAAGTCTGGAATACCTTGGGTCAGCGCCAGATCAATCAGTTCGACGCCTGGCGGCACCGGCAGGCCGGCATCTGCGATGACGACCATGTCGCCGTGACCCAACGAGGCAATCAGCCGCGACAACGCGACATTGAGCAGCGGTGTTTTTTTCATGGTGCTTTAAACGCCTGTACGTCGGACAAAGTAGGAATCGAGGGTTGCGCGCCAGCCCGGGTGACCGACAGCGCTGCGGCGACCTGCCCGAACCGGATCGCTTCGGCTTCGCTGCTGCCCGCGGCCAATGCGGCAGCAAAACCACCCACGAAGGTGTCCCCGGCGGCCGTGGTATCGACGGCTTTGACCTTCGGTGCCGGGAAATGCTCCACGCGTGCGCCGTCGGCGAACAGCGAACCTTGGGCACCCAAGGTGATAATCACTTTACCCGCGCCCATGGCGATCAGTCGGGTCGCGGCGGCTTCGGCCGACTCCAGGGAATCAACCGACAAGCCCGTCAGGGCAGAGGCTTCACTCTCGTTGGGAATCAGGTAATCGATGGCGGCAAACCAGTCCGCCGGCAATGGGCGACTGGCGGGAGCCGGGTTGAGAATGACGATCTTGCCCAGTTCACGACCTCGTTTGAGTGCATGGCCAACCGTAGCGTCCGGCACTTCCAACTGACAGATGATCACATCCGCCGCCTGCAACACGGCATCAAAACGGTCGATGACTTGCGGCGTCAGTGCACCATTGGCACCTGCGACGATGACGATGGCGTTCTGACTGTTGTCATCGACCACGATCAACGCCACGCCGCTGGAGTCATCAACGGTGCTGACGGCCTGACAATCGATCTGTTCAGCCAACAGCGCCCCGCGCAATTGCGCGCCATAAGCATCGCTGCCCACACACCCGACCATCGACACATCGGCACCCAACCGGGCCGCGGCGACAGCCTGATTAGCCCCCTTGCCACCGGAAACCGTGGCAAACGACTCACCGATCAGCGTTTCACCGCCACGCGGCAGCCTTGGAGCCCGGGTCACCAGGTCCATGTTCAGACTGCCTATCACCACTACTTTTGCTGGCATACATTACTACTCGTCAATTCTGTTTTGCGGTGCTTTGGGTTTTGCGGTTTTCTGTTCAACGGAACTGGGCGAACACGCCGGCGAGCGGCGCAGTCGACTCTCGCAGGACAATACTGGGCGTGACGATTCGCTGCTCGGTGGCCATGTGCGGTGTGGCAATCCTGCGCAAAAGCACTTCAGCCGCCATCTCACCGAGCTGCAGGATCGACTGCCCCACGGTGGTCAGCGCCGGGTAGACATAACGGCTCATCTGGATATCGTCGAAGCCGATCACCGACAGCTCCGACGGTACGCGAACATTGCGTTCGGCTGCCGCTCGCAGTACACCGATACCGATCATATCGTTGCCGGCGAAGATCGCGCTGGGCGGACTCTTCTCCAGCAAAATCGCGGCTGCGTTGTATCCACCAGTGCTGGTGAAATCGCTTTCCAGCATGCGTTCGCGATTCTCTTCGACGCCTGCCTCTTGCAAGGCGCGGCGATAACCGGCCAGACGCATTTGCGCCACGCTGGTACCCGCCGGGCCGCCGATCATGGCGATGTCCCGATGCCCCAACTCCAGCAAATGTCGAGTGGCCAGATACGCGCCGTATTCGTGATCGATGCGCACCAGATCGACATTCACCCCCTCCAGCCCGCGGTCTACGATGACCATCGGCGTGCGCACACCGGTGAGACCTTCCGCCAGCCCTGCATCACCGCCGGCCGACGCGACGATCAGACCGTCGATGCGTTTTTCGAGCAACACGCGAAGGTAGCTGCGTTGCTTGTCCGGATTGTCGTCGGAGTTGCAGAGGATGACGCAGTAACCGTTGCGCTCGCAATAGTCCTCAATGCCTCGCGCCAATTCGGCGAAGTACGGGTTGAGGCTGTTAGGCACCAGCAAACCGATGGTCGCAGTGGTTTTGGCTTTCAACGAACGTGCTACGGCGCTCGGCACGTAGTCCAGGGTTTTGATCGCCRCCTCGACTTTGATTCGCACCTCTTCACTGACCGGTCGGGTCTTGTTCACCACGTGGGACACCGTGGTGTACGAAATTCCCGCGAGTGCGGCTACATCCTTGATCGTTGCCATGACTCAGGTCCGCCGGCTTGCGCGCTGACTGCGATAAGTATCCAGCACCACCGCCACAACGATCACCGCACCGGTGATGATGCGTTTGGTGGGCTCGGTCGCGCCAATCTGCGCCAGACCGGCCGCCAACACGGAAATGATCAGGACTCCGAAGAACGTGCTGATCACCGAACCACGACCACCCATCAAACTGGTTCCACCGATGACCACGGCTGCGATTACCTGCAACTCCAAACCGGAACCGGCGTTCGGATCTGCCGCTTCCAGTCGCGAAATCTGAAACAACGCGGCAATACCGGCCAGCAGCCCCATCAGGCTGAACACCAGAATTTTGTAAGGCTTTGGATTAATCCCCGCCAGACGCACCGCCTCCTCGTTGGTGCCAATGCCGATCAGGTAACGACCGAACACCGTACGGGTCAATACGGCCTGGGCAATGAAGATAATCAGCAAGGCGATGATGAACGACGGCGAGATGCCGAAGGCAATCGGATTGGAAAGCCAGGCAAAGGCGTCACCAATGTAGGCCGTGCGCGACCCGGTCATCTGATACGCCACGCCCCGGGCCATTTCCAGCACACCCAAGGACACGATGAACGAAGGAATGCGCCAGGCCACGGTGATCGAACCGGTGATGGTGCCGGCAAGAGCTGCCGCCGCCATGCCGAGCAGAGCTGCCGGCAGCACGCTCCAGCCCCAGCCGAGAATGGCCACGCTGACCGTTGATGCCGCCAGCGCCAACACCGAACCGACCGACAGGTCGATGCCACCGATGATCAACACGAAGGTCATGCCGACCGCCAGCACCATCAAATCGGGAATCTGGTTGGCCAGGGTGCTGAACGTGTCGTATGACAGAAAGTGGCTGCTCAGTACCGAGAACAGCGCAATCATCGCCAGCAAGGCACCGGCCAGGCCCAGGTAGGTGCCCAGTCCGTAGAAATTGCCACTGCGTTTGCCGGCAATAGATGCAGTTTTCATGAAAGATCCCTAGGCGCTGCTTCGTTGAGCAACGCATCACGTTTTTGGTAGCCGGCAAAAGCGGCGGCAAGCAAGTCATCCTGGGTCCAGCTGTCGCGCTCGAACGTATCGATCAGGCGCCCCGCCGACAGCACCCCGATCCGGTCGCAGATCAGCATCAACTCGCGCAGGTCACTGGACACCACCACCAGAGCTTTACCTTGGCGGGTCAGTTCGCCGAGCAACGCATAGATGTCGAATTTGGCGCCGACATCGATGCCACGGGTTGGCTCGTCAAACAGCATTACCGAGCAATCGCGCTCAAGCCAGCGACCGATCACGACCTTCTGCTGATTGCCACCCGACAACTCGGAAACCAACTGCCTGGGGCTCGAACTGCGAATGCGCATGGCGTCGATCTGACGCTGAGCCAAAGACATCTCGTCGCCGTTGTTGACGAAACCGCCACTGGAAATCACCGGCATGTTGCCCAAGGCAATATTGGCGCTGATGGATTGGGTCAGCAGCAAACCTTCGCCCTTGCGGTCTTCCGTGATCAGGGCGATGCCGTGACTTACCGCTTCGGCCGGCGAACGGATACTCACCACCTGAGCCGGCGACCCCAGCGCCACCGTGCCGCTGTCGGCGGTGTCGGCACCGAAAATCAGGCGCAGCAACTCGGTGCGCCCTGCCCCGATCAATCCAGAGATACCGTAGATTTCGCCAGCGCGAACCTCGAAGGACACATCGCGAACCTTGTCGGAACGGGTCAGGCCTTTGACCGTCAACGCTGGAGCGCCGATCTTGCGCAGCCCCATGTCCATGTGTTCACCGAGCTCGCGACCAACCATCAAGGTCACCAGTTGCTCGCTGTTGTAATTGGCCATTGGCTCGACGCAGACCAGGTTGCCGTCGCGCAAAACTGCAATGCGCTGGGCGACCCGCGCCAATTCTTCGAGGCGGTGGGAAATGTAGATGATCGCCACGCCGCGAGCCCGCAAGCGTGTGATCTGTTCAAACAGCATCTCGACTTCGCGTGTGGTGAGCATCGCGGTCGGTTCGTCGAGGATCAGCACATGGCAGTCGCCGATCAGATTACGGGCAATCTCGACCATTTGCTGGTGGCCAATGCCAAGGTCGCCGACCAGGGTATCCGGGTCGATCGCGTCGAGGCCGACCTGGGCCATGGCCTCGATCGCCGCCTTGCGCAATTGCTTGCGACTGATCCAGCCGCCACGGCTGGGCAAATTATCGAGGAACAGGTTCTCCGCCACCGACAGAGTCGGCAACAGATTGAGCTCTTGCATGACCATGCGGATGCCCAGGTCTTCGGCCTGGGTCCGGCTGCCGGGGCGGTAATCCTGACCCTGGAACTGCATCTGGCCGGTGGTTGGCGTCACCAACCCACCGATGATCTTCGACAGCGTGCTTTTTCCCGCACCATTCTCGCCGGTCAGCGCCAGCACTTCGCCGGGTATCAGCGCAAGATCGATGCCGGTCAGGACGGGTTGAGCATAAGTCTTGCCGATACCGCTGACCGTCAGGACAGCGTTCGGGGCGCAAACGGACATAAAACTCTCCAGGTGCTCGCCCGAACGGACGAGCAGCAGTGTGTCGCCAGAAGGCTTACTGGATGACCAGTTCAACCGGCGTTTCGATCACGCCGTTAGTGCCGCTGTCGACCTTCTCGCCCTTGATGATTTTCAACGCAGTCTCGATACCGAACACCGCTTGCCTGGCGGCAAACTGGTCAGCAGTCGCCAGTACGCGGCCATCCTTGAGCATTGGCTTGATGGCATTGATGTTGTCGTACCCGACCACTTGCACCTTGCCGGCCTTGCCCGCTGCACGCACGGCGGAAACGACACCGACGGCCATACTGTCGTTACCGGCCAGCAGTGCTTTGACATCCGGGTATTCACTGAGGATCGAGGCGGCAACCTTGTTGCCTTTGTCGATCTCCCAGTCACCGGATTGCACTGAAACGACCTTGATCTGCGCCGCTTCCATCGCATCCTTGAAACCTGCGGTACGGGCTTGGGCGTTGGTCGTGGTGGACACGCCTTCAATGATGCCGACTTCGTCACCGGCCTTCAGCTGCTTGGCCAGGTACTCGCCAACCAGCCGCGCGCCTTTGCGATTATCCGGGCCTACAAACGGCACCGTGATGTTCTTGCTTTTGACGACGGCCGGATCCAGCTGGTTGTCGATGTTGACCACGGTGATACCGGCATCGATGGCTTTCTTGATCACCGGAACCATGGCCTTGGAGTCTGCCGGAGCGATGACCAGCGCATTGACCTTGGCCAAAATCATTTGCTCGACGATGCGTGTCTGGCCAGCAGTATCCGTTTCGTCTTTGATGCCGTTGGAAATCAGCTCGAACTCGCCGGAATGGTCTTTCTGATACGCCTTGGCGCCATCTTCCATGGTCAGGAAGAACTCATTGGCCAGGGATTTCATGACCAGCGCGACTTTGGGTTTTTCAGGAGATTCGGCGAAAGCCGATGAAACGGGCAGCGTGGCGGATGCAACAGCCAGCATAGCGACAGCAAGAAGACGACCAGCGAATGGCAGCATCATGGGTTCACTCCGATCTTATGATTATTGTGAGCAATACGTGCGCTGGAGTAACCCCTGGACTCCGATCTTCGTGGCTTCGAGCCACTGACAGGGTTGCGCAAACGTTTGCGTAGATCGAACTATGCGAACCCGGCCGGGAATTGTCAACGACCGGTTTGGTGTTTGGGCAGGTAGAAACCAGCCCTTTTACTTAAGCCGTCGGGCTGACCAAGCCACCCGTGATGGGGCCCTTGCCCAATTCCTTCACCAGATTGCCCTTCACTTGACAGTGCGCCTCTGTGGCGGGCATCGACCTATGCCCAGGATTCTTCAGCACTGAATTTTGATCTCGCAAGGCGACCTTCTGGACAAAAGTCGTAGGAGTTTTCGGATAGCCGAACGTAAACGATCAACTTATTCGGAAACCCGGACACCTGCCGGTATCACGTCGACGAGACTTAAGATAAATATCTTTATAATTCAAATAGTTAAAAGCTTTTTCTTACTCGATGTATGACTGGTACAGATCCTGCTCTTCACCTATACCCCCGGCGTTCAGATCTACCGGGGGCGAATCTAGATGAACTTGCATCAGCACCGTCTGACTACTAGAGAGAAAATAATGAAATCTGCTTTCAACACTTTTATTCCGGGCGCTTTGGCCCTCCTGCTACTGCTGCCTACTGCCCTTCAGGCTAAAGAAGTCGAAACCCAACAGAAACTGGCGAACGTGGTTATTCTGGCCACTGGCGGCACTATCGCCGGCGCAGGCGCGAGCRCCGCCAACAGCGCGACGTATCAAGCGGCAAAAGTGGGTATCGAACAATTGATTGCCGGCGTTCCGGAACTCAGCCAACTGGCCAACGTTCGTGGCGAACAGGTCATGCAGATCGCCTCGGAAAGCATCACCAACGACAACCTGTTGCAACTGGGTCGTCGCGTGGCCGAACTGGCCGACAGCAAAGACGTCGATGGAATCGTGATCACCCATGGCACCGACACCCTGGAAGAAACTGCCTACTTCCTGAACCTGGTGGAAAAGACCGACAAACCGATCATCGTCGTCGGCTCCATGCGCCCAGGCACCGCGATGTCGGCGGACGGCATGCTGAACCTGTATAACGCCGTCGCCGTCGCCAGCAGCAAAGAAGCGCGCGGCAAAGGCGTCCTGGTGACCATGAACGATGAGATACAGTCCGGGCGCGACGTCAGCAAGATGATCAACATCAAGACTGAAGCGTTCAAAAGTGCCTGGGGTCCACTGGGCATGGTGGTCGAAGGTAAATCCTACTGGTTCCGTCTGCCGGCCAAGCGCCACACCATGGACTCGGAATTCGACATCAAAACCATCAAGAGCCTGCCTGACGTAGAAATCGCCTATTCCTATGGCAACGTCAGCGAC
>NZ_JBFUKU010000223.1:0-9032 GCF_056400685.1 Pseudomonas sp. P5_A12
GAGCTGTCGAGTGAAACGAGGCTGCGATATTTGGATTTTTTCAGTTCTTGTGCAGCTTGCGCATCAACTCCGCCTCAGCCTGCGTCAACCCGCAGGACTGAGTCAGTTCATCAACCGTCGCGCCCATCCCCACCAATCGTGCCGCCTGGGCGAACGACAGGCTCGTCGGGTCGCGCTGTTCCAGTTGAGCCAGTTTGTCCGGCAACGGGCAGACCACCGCGCGCAGTTCGTGCAGGTCTTCACCCATGCGCACGTTGCCGTTCTGGTAGTCGTCCACGCGTTTGGCCAGGTCTTTGATGCGCTGATCCCGTAGCCCATCGCCCTTAGCCTGTTGTGCGGTGATCAGTCGTTGACCGCGTAAATACGCCAGAAACATCGCCAGCGTGCCTGCCCAGAAGAGGAACAGGACAATGACCGCAACCTCAAGAATCAATCAGATGTTCTCCAGGTCCGACCATTCTTCTTCGCTCATCATCTTGTCCAGCTCGACCAGGATCAGCAATTCGTTGTTCTTGTTGCACACGCCTTGAATGAACTTGGCGGATTCTTCGTTACCGACGTTTGGCGCGGTTTCGATTTCTGACTGACGCAGGTAAACCACTTCGGCCACGCTGTCGACCATGATCCCGACCACCTGTTTGTCGGCTTCGATGATGACCACACGGGTGTTGTCACTGATCTCGGCGTTCATCAGGCCGAAACGCTGACGGGTGTCGATTACGGTGACCACATTACCGCGCAGGTTGATGATGCCCAGGACGTAGCTCGGGGCACCCGGGACCGGGGCGATTTCGGTGTAGCGCAGGACTTCCTGTACGCGCATCACGTTGATGCCGTAGGTTTCGTTATCCAGCTTGAAGGTCACCCATTGCAGGATCGGATCTTCGGAACCCTTTGCAGCCGTCGCCTTATCATTCATACCCTGACCCCTCAAAAAACCGCCCTGGCGGTGTGTGCTCTGTACGTCGGCAGTCACTGCCGTCGAGTGTTTTTATGTTGGTTTGTGAGCCGGCTGTTTAATACTGCCCAGGTGTTTTTCGCCGCCACTGGCGATCAACTCGGCCAGCGCGCAAACATCGAGCAATGCACACATGTGTTCAATTACGGTGCCCGCCAGCCATGGCCGTTGACCACGGTGACTGCGCCATTTGATTTCGTTGGGGTCCAGGCGCAACGAGCGGCTGACTTGATGCACCGCCAGCCCCCACTCATAGCCCTGAACCGAAATGACGAATTGCAGGCCCTGACGGAAATCATCGCGGTAGCGCTCAGGCATTACCCAACGCGCGGTATCCAGTACTTTCAGGTTGCCAGCCTGGCTCGGCAGAATCCCGAGGAACCATTGCGGCTGACCGAACAACGGCGTCAGCTCGTGACCAGCCAGGGAATAAATCGACCCCAGGCACACCAAGGGTACCGCCAGTGTCAGGCCGGCGACGTCGAACAACAGGCATTCGAAGGGCTCAGCGGCCCACGAAGGACGCCCATCGGTTTCCACCGCTGGCCGTGTGTTGCTCGGTGGCAGGTGAACGTCGACGACCGGTGGCACCAACGTTTGCAGCAATGGTTCGCCGGTCGATACCCGTGCCAGGACAGATGCCGGCATGTCCATGACGGGCCCTGGCGCTTTGGCCTCCGACGCAATCACCGGGGCTGCAACCAACGCCACAGATCGAGCATCCCGAGCCCGCTCTTCGAGCACCGCCAACTGAAACTCATCCAGGGTACTTTCTGGCTCACCCACCTCGACGAGCGCGTCGATGAGCGGCGCCAGCTCCTCGGTCGCGTCCTGCAGCAAGCCGTCCAGGTAAGTCTGGAGCGCCATTTGCGGTAGGGAGGTGATTTTCACCGGCCGATTCATTTAGGCACCCTGCAAGGAAGGTTCATCTCAAACCACCTGCGCAACAGATTGCTGCACCAGCAAATGCTTGAGCAGCGCGCAGTAAGCAAGAACGCCGCGGCTCTTGCCATCGAACTGCGAAGGCGTGAGTCCGGCCCTGCTCGCATCCCGCAAGCGGGTGTCGACCGGGATGTAACCTTGCCAGATTTCTTCCGGGTACTTGTCGCGCAACACCCGCAGGGTTCCGAGGGAAGCCTGGGTGCGGCGATCGAACAAGGTCGGGATGACGGTGAACGGCAGCGCCTGCTTGCGTGAGCGGTTGATCATCGCCAGGGTGTTGACCATGCGTTCCAGACCTTTGACGGCCAGATGCTCGGTCTGTACCGGGATCACCAATTGCTGGCATGCCGCCAAGGCATTGACCATCAGTACGCCGAGCAACGGCGGGCTGTCGATCACGGCGTAATCGAAGTCTTGCCACAATTGCGCCAGGCTCCTGGCAATGACGAGGCCCAAACCATTTTGCCCCGGCGACTGCCGCTCAAGCGTGGCCAGCGCGGTGCTGGAGGGCAACAGCGAAATGTTTTCGTGGCTGGTGGGCAACAGCAACTGACCGGGCAATCCCTGCGGCACACTGCCCTTGTGCAGGAACAAGTCGTAGTTGCTGTGTTCCAGGGTGTCGGGGTCGTAGCCAAAGTAGCTGGTCATGGAACCGTGCGGGTCGAGATCGACCACAACCACGCGTTTGCCCGCCTCGGCCAGCAAACCGGCTAACGCGATAGAGGAAGTGGTTTTACCGACACCACCCTTTTGATTGGCAACTGCCCAGACTCTCATTCGAAGGATTCCGCTCGGTCGACAGGGTAGACCGAGACATAGCTCAACGTGTTAATGCGGGTGACGGAGAATTGACGGCGCTCTCTCGTCCCGGCGACCTGACCGGGGTTGGTGCAGTTTGTGTGCCAGCACGCTTCAATGCGGCGTCCGGTTTCGCATGAGCGGTACCGGTGCCGGTCAGGCTGCGGCGTACATCGAGATTGCGCGAAACCACCAGCACCACTCGACGGTTGCGAGCGCGGCCTTCAGCGGTGGCGTTGTTGGCCACCGGCTGGAATTCGCCGTATCCCACGGACGCCAGGCGCCCGGGGTTTACGCCCTGCATCGCCAGCATGCGGACAATACTCGCGGAACGAGCCGAAGACAGTTCCCAGTTGGTCGGGTACTGCGCGGTTCGGATCGGCTGATCGTCGGTAAAGCCTTCGACATGAATCGGGTTGTCGAACGGTTTCAGGATCCGGGCCACCTTGTCGATGATGTTGAACGCGATGTCACTGGGCATGGCATCGCCACTGCCAAACAACAGGCTGGAATTGAGCTCGATCTCAACCCACAACTCATTGCCACGCACGGTCATCTGATTGGAACTGATCAGGTCACCGAACGCCGCGCTGATGTCATCGGCGATGCTTTTCAGTGGGTCGGTGGAGCCAGCGACGCCGGCATCGACCTGCTCACTGTCCTTCACCAAGGGCTTGGCTGGCGTCACCGTCATCGGTCGCTCTTCGCCAATCGGGATCGGCTTGAGGGAGCGATCAGCGTCGGTAAAGACCCCGACCAACGCTTGCGAGATGACTTTGTACTTGCCTTCGTTGATCGACGAGATCGAGTACATGACGACGAAGAACGCGAACAGCAACGTAATGAAGTCCGCGTAGGACACCAGCCAGCGTTCGTGATTGACGTGTTCTTCAGGTTGCCGGCGACGAGCCATAGTCAGGGCGTGCTCACAGTAAATGACGAAGCGCGTTGGCGCTGTGATTGYGCCAGGCAAGGCGCGGGATGCCGAGAATGGCTTTTCCCTTCTCAAATCCCGCAACACAGCCTGGCRCAATCACAGCACCAACCCGGAGGGCAGCACCCAGCAAGCCACAATACGTCGTTATTCGTCGTTCATTTGAAGGAACCAAACCTCTCTCCTCATGCCTAGTCTTGTGGCTTGCTGGGCGCTGCGCGCTTCGTCATTTACTGTGAGCACGCCCTGCACCCCCATCAATCCATGAAGCCCTGAAGCTTCAACTCAATAGAGCGAGGATTTTCACCTTCGGCGATCGACAGGATCCCTTCCAGCAACATTTCGCGATATCGCGATTGGCGCAAGGCGACGGACTTGAGCTTGGCGGCAATCGGCAGCAACAAAAGGTTGGCACTGGCCACGCCATAGATGGTGGCGACGAACGCCACGGCAATGCCGCTGCCCAGTTGGGTCGGATCGGCCAGGTTGCCCATGACGTGGATCAGGCCCATCACCGCACCGATGATGCCGATGGTCGGCGCGTAGCCGCCCATGCTTTCGAAGACTTTGGCTGCTTCAATGTCGCGGCTTTCCTGGGTGTAGAAATCCACTTCGAGAATGCTGCGAATCGCTTCCGGTTCGGCACCGTCAACCAGCAGTTGCAAGCCCTTGCGCGAGTAGCTGTCGGGTTCGGCATCGGCCACCCCTTCCAGGCCGAGCAAACCTTCCTTGCGGGCGGTCAGGCTCCAGTTCACCACGCGATCAATGCCACCGGCCAGGTCAACGCGAGGTGGAAACAGAATCCAGCCAACGATTTGCATGGCGCGCTTGAAGGCACTCATCGGCGATTGCAGCAACGCTGCGCCGATGGTCCCACCGAGGACGATCAGCGCTGCCGGTCCGTTGACCAGCGCACCGAGGTGGCCGCCTTCAAGGTAGTTGCCGCCAATGATGGCGACGAACGCCATGATGATGCCGATAAGGCTTAAGACATCCATCAGATACACGCCTCGACCAAATGCTTGCCAATATCTTCCAACCCGTAGATCGCGTCCGCGAGGTCGGCTTTGACGATGGCCATCGGCATGCCGTAGATCACGCAACTGGCTTCATCCTGAGCCCAGATCGCACTGCCGCTCTGCTTGAGCAGGCGAGCCCCTTCGCGACCGTCGGCGCCCATGCCGGTCAGTACGACCGCCAGAACTTTGTCACCGTAGGACTTGGCAGCCGAACCGAATGTGATGTCCACGCTCGGCTTGTAATTGAGACGTTCGTCGCCTGGCAGGATTTTCACCGCGCCACGGCCATCGATCATCATTTGCTTGCCACCCGGGGCCAGCAACGCCAGGCCAGGGCGCAGGATGTCGCCATCCTCGGCTTCCTTGACCCTGATGTGGCAAAGCTTGTCCAGACGTTCGGCAAAGGCTTTGGTGAACGCCGCCGGCATATGCTGGATCAACACCAGCGGCGCCGGGAAGCTGGCCGGCAATTGGGTCAGGACCCGTTGCAGCGCCACCGGACCGCCGGTGGACGTGCCGATGGCAACCAGTTTGTAGGCTTTGCGTTTAGGTGCGGGCGACGATGGGACGGACGGCGCAGGGACGTGCGTGCGAGCCGGTATCGGTTCCGGCGCTGGGCGCGACGGTGCGCTGCTGCCGTAACTGCTGACGCTTGCAGGCACAGGCGCTGGCGCTGCGACAGAGGCCAACGCGCTGTAGGTGTTGGCGCGACGGTTACTGCGCGAAATGCTCAAAATCTTCTCGCACAGCAGTTGCTTGACCTTCTCCGGGTTACGGGAGATGTCTTCAAAATTCTTGGGCAGGAAATCGACGGCGCCGGCGTCCAGCGCATCGAGGGTGACCCGGGCACCTTCGTGGGTCAGCGACGAGAACATCAACACAGGCGTCGGGCAGCGCTGCATGATGTGCCGCACAGCCGTGATGCCGTCCATCATGGGCATCTCGTAGTCCATGGTGATCACGTCAGGCTTGAGGGCCAGGGCCTGATCGATCGCCTCTTTTCCGTTGGTCGCCGTACCGACGACCTGGATATTCGAATCCGCTGAAAGAATTTCCGAGACACGGCGGCGGAAAAACCCCGAATCGTCCACCACCAGGACTTTGACTGCCATAAACACTCCATTAGACGCAGCGGGGCCTCAGTCGCCCCGCTCCACCAGAATCAAATACGCCGCGTGGCGTAACGCTTGAGCATGCTCGGAACATCGAGAA
Organism: Pseudomonas sp. P5_A12; assembly: GCF_056400685.1. Taxonomy (NCBI): domain Bacteria; kingdom Pseudomonadati; phylum Pseudomonadota; class Gammaproteobacteria; order Pseudomonadales; family Pseudomonadaceae; genus Pseudomonas; species Pseudomonas sp. P5_A12. The sequence goes on from NZ_JBFUKU010000223.1 coordinate 5,864, forward strand.
TCAGCGCAATACGGCCGTCACCGGTGATGGTGGCGCCGGACATGCCTGGAGTTCCCTGGAGCATTTTGCCCAATGGCTTGATGACCACTTCTTCCTGGCCCACCAGCTGATCGACAACAAAGCCGATCCGCTGTGTGCCCACCGAAAGGATCACCACATGGCCTTCGCGCTGCACTTCGTGAGCGGCGGACCTGACCAGCCAGCGTTTGAGGTAAAACAGTGGCAGCGCCTTGTCGCGCACGATGACCACTTCCTGGCCGTCCACCACGTTGGTGGTCGACAGGTCGAGGTGGAAGATCTCGTTGACGTTCACCAGCGGGAACGCAAACGCCTGGTTGCCGAGCATGACCATCAGCGTCGGCATGATCGCCAGGGTCAACGGAACCTTGATGACGATCTTCGAGCCCTGGCCCTTGGTCGAGTAGATGTTGATCGAACCGTTGAGCTGGGAGATCTTGGTTTTCACCACGTCCATGCCCACGCCACGACCCGACACGTCGGAGATCTCGGTTTTGGTCGAGAACCCTGGTGCGAAAATCAGGTTGTAGCACTCGGCGTCGCTCAAACGATCCGCCGCGTCCTTGTCCATCACACCGCGTTTTACCGCGATGGATCGCAGGACGTTCGGGTCCATGCCTTTGCCATCATCGGAAATCGACAGCAGGATATGGTCGCCTTCCTGTTCCGCCGCGAGGACGACTCTGCCGCTACGGGACTTGCCCGAAGCTTCGCGTTCTTGCGGCGATTCGATGCCGTGGTCGACCGCATTGCGCACCAAGTGGACCAGCGGGTCGGCCAGGGCCTCGACGAGGTTCTTGTCGAGATCGGTTTCTTCGCCGACCAGTTCCAGGTTGATTTCTTTCTTGAGCTGGCGAGCCAGGTCGCGAACCAGACGCGGGAAGCGCCCAAACACCTTCTTGATCGGTTGCATCCGGGTCTTCATGACGGCGGTTTGCAGGTCGGCCGTCACCACGTCAAGGTTCGAAACAGCCTTGGACATGGCCTCATCAGCACTGTTGGCACCCAGGCGAACCAGGCGGTTACGCACCAGTACCAATTCGCCCACCATGTTCATGATTTCGTCGAGGCGCGCGGTATCGACCCGCACCGTGGTCTCGGCTTCGCTGGCTGGTTTTTCCGCTGGCGGCGTGGACGGAGCACGGGCCGGGGCCGGTGCAGCGGCGGCCACCGGTTTCGGTGTTTCGGCTTTCGACTCAGGTGCCTTGGAAACCGGTGCCTGTGCGACCGCCTTGGCGACTGGGGCCGCGACGGAAGAGGTGACAGAACCTGTGCCTACTTCGCTGAACTTGCCTTTGCCGTGCAATTCGTCGAGCAGCGCTTCGAACTCGTGATCGGAGATCAGATCGCCGCCCGCCGCAGCTGCGGCGGGAGCAGCCGCCACCGACACCGAAGCAATGGCCGACTCCAGCGCATCCACCGCAAAGTTGCCTTTGCCGTGCAGCTGGTCGAGCAGTGCTTCAAATTCGTCGTCGGTAATGTCGCAGCTGTCGCCTGCGGCTTTCGGGGCAGCAGGTGTGGCTGGCGCAGCGGTCAGCGCATCGACAGCGAACTGGCCTTTACCGTGCAGCTGATCGAGCAATGACTCGAACTCGGCATCGGTGATTTCGTCGCTGGCAGCGGCATCGCTGCTAGGCGTTGGTGCAGTAACTGGCGCCTCGGCCTGAGCCTTGACGGCATTCAGCGAGTCCAGCAGTTGTTCGAATTCGTTATCGGTGATGTCGCCCGATTCACTGTCAGCGGCAGGCGCTTGCGCCACGTCAGCAACCGGTGCTTGTTCATCAGCCGTTTGCGGCTCGGCCAGACGGGCCAGAGCCGCCAGCAATTCAGGTGTCGCAGCCGTGATCGGGCTGCGCTCGCGGACTTCGCTGAACATGCTGTTCACCGTGTCCAGCGCTTCAAGGACCACGTCCATCAATTCCGAATCAACGCGACGCTCACCCTTGCGCAGGATGTCGAATACGTTCTCGGCGATGTGGCAGCACTCCACCAGCTCGTTGAGCTGGAGGAAGCCGGCGCCCCCTTTTACAGTGTGGAAACCGCGAAAAATTGCATTGAGCAGGTCCGCATCATCCGGTCGGCTTTCCAGCTCGACCAACTGTTCGGACAGTTGCTCCAGAATCTCGCCGGCCTCAACCAGAAAATCCTGAAGGATCTCTTCATCGGCGCCGAAGCTCATTAAGGGGTGCTCCTAAAGGTCTACCTAAAATCCAAGACTGGATAGCAAATCGTCCACATCGTCCTGACCGGACACAACGTCTTCTCTTTTATCGGCATGAATCTGCGGACCTTCACCCTGAGAGAGATGTTTTTGCGGATCTTTTTCAGCCAGCATCGATTCACGGTCATGTTCGATACCCGCAAAGCGGTCTACCTGGCTGGCCATGAGTACGAGCTTGAGCAGGTTGCTTTCAACTTCGGTGACCAATTGGGTCACGCGCTTGATCACCTGACCGGTGAGGTCCTGGTAATCCTGAGCCAGCAAAATGTCGTTCAGGTTGCTCGACACCCTGCGGTTGTCTTCGCCGCTGCGTACCAGGAAACCGTCAACCCGGCGGGCCAGCTCACGGAACTCTTGCGCCCCGACTTCGCGACGCATGAACCGACTCCAATCCGTGCTCAACGCCTGGGCTTCTTCGCTCAGGTTGTTGACCAGCGGCGTGGCGCTTTCCACCAGGTCCATGGTGCGGTTGGCCGCCGCCTCGGTCAGCTGGACTACATACCCCAGGCGCTCGGTGGCGTCCGTGATCTGGGACACTTCCTTGGCTTGCGGCATGTTCGGGTCAATATGGAAATTGACGATCGCGCTGTGCAGCTCGCGAGTGAGCTTGCCCACTTCCTGATACAGGCCGCGGTCACGGGTCTGATTGAGCTCATGGATCAATTGCACAGCGTCGCCGAACCTGCCTTTTTCAAGGCTCTCGACCAGTTCGACTGCGTGTTTTTTCAGGGTCGATTCAAAATCGCCCATAGAAGACTCTTTATGCTCCATAGCTCCCCCAGTGGCGCAGTGGATCAACCGATGCGTTCGAAAATCTTCTCGATTTTTTCTTTCAACGCCTGGGCCGTGAAGGGTTTGACGACATAGCCGTTTACACCGGCCTGGGCCGCTTCGATGATCTGCTCGCGCTTGGCTTCAGCAGTCACCATC
>NZ_JBFUKU010000224.1:0-8977 GCF_056400685.1 Pseudomonas sp. P5_A12
GCTCCCACAGGGGATCTCCGGTGTTTAGACGACCCCTTGTGGGAGCGAGCCTGCTCGCGATGGCGGCCTGATATTCAACACAGATCTTTCAGCCAAAAAAAATGCCCGTATCTCACGACACGGGCATTTTTCATTTCAGCTCACACCTCAGAAATCATACTTCGCCATGATCTGCAGATTGCGCGGTTCGCCGTAGAAGGTGGTGCCGAAGTTGCCAAGGCCCGACATGTACTTCTTGTCGAAAACGTTGTTGGCATTGGCGGTGAAGCTCAGGTGCTCGTCGTACTGGTAGCGCGTCATCAGGTCCACGAGGGTGTAGCCGCCTTGCTTGAGCAGGGTGTTGCCGGCGGTCGGGCTGAAGCTCTGGCCGTAAAATGCGCTCTGCCAGCTGACACCACCACCGATGGTGAACTGGTCCAGCGCGCCGGGCAGGCGGTAGGTGGTGAACGTACGTACCACGTGTTCCGGTTTGCTGGAGGCCAGCGGGAAACCGTAGATGCGTTGTTCATCCTTGTCGCGGGTCCGGGCGTAGGTGTAGCCGGCCGATACGTTCCAGTCCTTCGCCAGTTCACCGGCCAGTTCCAGTTCCACACCCTTGGTGGTGGCGCCAGAGATGGCTTCATAAACGTCCCGGCCGGTGTTGACGTCGGTGGTGACGTACTGGGCAACGTTGTCTTGGTCAATCTGGAACAGGGCAAAGCTGGCGTTCAGTTTGCCTTCGAAATAAGCCGCCTTGATGCCGGTTTCGTAGCTGTCGCCTTCAACCGGGTCGAGGGTCTTGCCAGTGATGTCCTGGTAAATTTGCGGCTGGTAGATCTTGGTGTAGCTGGCATAGACCGCGTAAACATCGTTCAGGTCATAGACCACCCCGGCGTAGGGCGTGACGACGCCATGCTCCTTATAGCTTGCGTGGGTGTCGGTCAGGTTTGCATCCGGATAGTAGGTGTAGTCTTCGTTGTACTTGAAGGTGCTCAGACGGCCGCCGAGGATAAACGACAGGTCGTCGGTCGGACGCAGGCGCGTGGCCATGTAAAGTCCGTTCTGGCTCTGGGTGCGTTCGTATTTGCCGTTTTTCGGGAATTCCTGTTTCGGCAGGTGACCTTCCCAGTCAAAGATGCTGCCCGGCACCAGTTCGAAAGCACTGGAGTCGTAGGTCGCACCGGTCTGACGCGAGTGGGCCGCCATGAAGCCGGCCACCAGTTCATGCTCGCGACCGCCCAGGGAAAACGGCCCGGAGATGTTGACGTCCCCGGAGTTCTGTACGCGATGACCTTCCCAGCGACCCCAGTACAGGAAATTGCCCTCGCCGGTAACAGGGTCAGCGGAGCCACCGCTGGCCGAGGCCAGTTGAGTATCGTGATCGGTGGTTTTCTGGTCGAAGCTGGCCTTGAATTTCCAGTCATTGGCCAGCGCTTGTTCCAGCGACGCGAAATAGGTGACGCTGTCGAAATCACGCCGGCTCCAGTCGGCACCCGGGTTGAAACTGCGGGAGAAGTCAGTACGGCTACCGTCGGTGAAGTACGGCGCATTACCGGTCCAGGAGCTGCCGCGCGGGGTGACGCTGGACTTGTCGACGCCGAACGTCAGCAGGGTGTCGTCCGTCAGATCCGCTTGGAGGATGCCGTAGTAAATGTCTTTTTTCTGGCTGTAGTGATCCATGTACGAATCTTTGTCCTGGTACGCGCCGACAAAGCGACCGCGCACGTTGCCCGAATCGGTCAGCGAGCCAGAGATGTCGCCTTCGGTGCGGTAGTTGTCCCAGGAACCGGCCGTGGCACTGACCGAAGCCTTGAACTCCTTGGTCGGCTTCTTGCGGATCAGGTTGACCGTGGCGGACGGGTCGCCAGCACCGGTCATCAGGCCAGTAGCGCCCTTGACGACGTCGATGTGATCGAGGCTGGCCGCGTCGTCGCCGTTGTTCGGGTTTTCACCGTAGACGCCGTCGTAGGGAATGTTGACGCCATCGTACTGAAAGTTGGTGATGGCAAAGCCTCGGGCGGAAAACTCGGTACGGTCACTGTCGTACTTCTGGGTTGTGACGCCCGGCGTGTTGCGCAAGGCGTCGGCAACGCTTTGTACACCGCGGTCGTCCATCATTTGACGGGTGACCACGGTCACCGTTTGTGGCGTTTCGTGAATGGTCAGCGGCAGCCCGATCGCGGTGGTGGTGGCACCGGTGGTGTACGAACCGGTGTCTTCAGTGGTCATGCCCAGGGCCTGTCCGGAAATGGTGGTCGCGCCCAGTTGCAAGCTCGAACTGCCACCAGACACCAGGGTCACGGTGTTGCCATTGATCTGGAACGAAATGCCGGTGCCTTGCAACAGCGCCTTCAGGGCGTCGGACGGTTCCAGCGAACCGGATACCGCACGAGACTTGATGCCMGCCACTTGATCCGGGCTGTAGAGGATTTGCAGGTTGGTCTGCATGCCCAGTTCGGTGAGTGCGTTGGAAAGCGGCTGGATGGCAACATTCACTTTCACCGGTGCTGCATTGGCCATCGAGCTCCCCAGCAAGGCGGCGGTCAGCAGTACGCTGGTGAACAGGGTGCGATGCAAAGACGGGCGCTGTACGGCCAACGCGAGAGGTGTGTGGGGGGGTAGAGGTCGCATTACTTACCTGAGCTCCTGAAAAATGTTGTGCAGAGTTATTGTTAATAAGAATGATTATTAAGACGGAGCGCGGACGCAAAACCGGAAAGAAACCTGGGAAATAAATTTAAAAAGGTTGAATTGGAGGGAAGTGCCAGTCAGCAATGCCGCGACGCGGACCGGCCGACGCAGGCTTCGCCAGCTGCTACAGAGAATGCGGTTGTCTCGAGCGTTTTTCAGGCAGGGGTCAGTTCCGTGACCACCCGACCGCTTTCCATGCGCACCAGTTGATCGGCGACATCGAAATAACGGTCATCGTGGGAAATCACGATGATGGTCTTGCCCAAGCGTTTGAGGTCCGGCAACAGTTCGGTGTAGAAGATCCGGCGGAAAGTCGGGTCCTGGTCAGCCGCCCACTCATCGAACACCAGCACCGGCCGCTCCTCCAGCCACGCGTTGACCAGCGCCAGGCGCTTGCGCTGGCCGGTGGACAGGTCAGTGGTGGTGAAGCTGCCGTCCTTGACGCTGACCTTGTGTGCGATTTCCAGCCGTTGCAGGTAGGTGTTCGCATCTTCGGGGATGTGTGTGTCGCCCTGGACCACATCATCGAACAGGTAGTAGTCGGCGAATATCGTGGTGAACAACTGGCGATAGTCATCGCGATTGTGTGCGTCGATGGTCTCGCCATTGACGCGGATTTCACCCTGCTGCGGCGTGTACAAACCCAGCAGCAACTTGATAAGCGTGGTCTTGCCGCAACCGTTCTCGCCGACGATAAAAGTGATGTCGCCTTGCTTGATCGTCAGGTTGACCGGCCCGAGCTGGAACGGCGCCGCACCTTCGGCGGCCGGGAAAGCGAACCGCACATCCGCCAGTTTCAACTCACGCACCGCTTGTTTGACCGGGCCCTGATCGCTCAGCAGCAGATGGGGTTCGGGGGTGGAAAACTGCTCGGACAACTCGGCGATCCGGCGGAAGGCGATTTGTGCGCGGCTGACGATGGGCAGGGTGCCAATCAAGTGTTCCAGCGGGCCTTTCATGTACAGCAGCACCAGCACGAAGCCGCTCATCACGGTTTTATCGGCACTCGGCCAGAAGGTTTGCAGGGCTAGCGCCAGGCCGATCACCACGAAAAACAGCATTGAGCCAAAGGTCTTGGCGATCACGAAGGTGTTGATCGAGCGCACCTGGGTGTTGCAGATGAATTCGGCGGTGGCCTTGATGCCCGAGACAAACATGCGCTGGCGACGCGGGCGATGGATGCGCAGTTCCTTGGCACCTTCGGCAATCGCGTTGTAGTGTTTTTGCAGTTCGTCTTCGGCCTCGCGAGCGGCCATGAAACCTTGCACGCCTTTGCTCTGGGCATAGGCCTGAATCGCCGTGCCGATCAGGATCGCCGCCACCATGATCAGAAACATTGGCCACGACAGAATGGCCAGATATCCCATGCAACCCAAGGTCACGGTCACGGAAATCGCCAGTGGGGCGAAGGCGAAGGCGAAGTCGCTGATGGTGTCGACGTCGTGGGTCAGCACTGGAATCAGACGGTGGCTGCGGTAGCGTTCGATCTGTTCGATGGGTGCCGACAGGACTTTTTCGCCCAGCTGTTTACGCAGCTTGGCAATGATGTGTTGGCCGACGTAGTTGGTGCCAATGTCCGAGCAGATCGAACTCAGTAGCGCCAACAGGCACAGCCCGGCGAACAGCGCGACGACGCCTTGGGTAAGGCCGCTGTCAGAGTGCAGGGCGTTGTTGATGGTCGCCAGCAAGACCGTGACGCTCAGGCCGCCGACCATGCCCAGGAAAATGGACGCGGCGACGATCAGCCGAAAGGGTTTCAACAGGGCGAACAATTCGCCGATGGCGCCGCGGGTTGGCTGGGGCATGGGAGACAGTTCCTTGGGTCGTAAGGCAGATACCCAGTAGAACGTCTGATCGAAGACTTAATTTAACCGGGGCCGACTGGCGGCGGGGAGGCAGGGCAATGATCGTTCCCACGCTCCGCGTGGGAATGCATACGGTGACGCTCTGCGTCACATTCACCAGCGGAACGCGGAGCGTCCCTGGCGGCATTCCCACGCAGAGCGTGGGAACGATCAATGAGGCGCGAGGCTTAGAGATCACGCACAACACGAAACCCTATCCAGTCCCCTCGCTCTTGCGGGTACTGGCTGTTGCGATTACCGGAGCGCGAAAACACCGGCGCTTCACCCCAATCATTGCCACGAATGCGCACGGCTTCGCAATTGGCCTCTACCCACGCGCTGCCATCGGTGGGCGCACCGACGTAGTTGGGGTGTTCGCAGTCTTCGACCCATTCGTAAACGTTGCCGTGCATGTCGTACATGCCGAAGGCGTTCGGCGCGTAGCTGCCCACCGGCGAGCTGTAGCTGTAGCCATCTGCCGGGCCATAGGTATTCGCATGCTTGCCGATGCTGTATTCCTTGCCTGCATCGAACGGAAAGGGGAACGGGCCTTTTGTGCCACCGCGCGCGGCATATTCGCGTTGGGCTTCGCTGACCATGTGGTACGTCTGCCCGGTTTTTTTCGACAGCCAGGCGACGTAGTTTTTCACGTCATCGAAATTCATGCACACCGCGGGCTGGCGCGGCGTCTGCGGGTAACGCGGCTTGCTGGCGACGCATTCGCGGCCCGGCCGGGTATCGCCGTTGGCAATGATCACGCCACTCTCGCGCACGTAGCTGTCCCACTCGCCGGCGGTGACCTGGAAGYGGCTGATGGCRAACGGCTTGGCAAAGGTCACTTCATGTATCGGACCCTCGTCGGGCTCGCGGCCGACTTCATCGTCCGGCGTGCCCATGGAGAAAGTGCCGGCGGGCAGCACCACCATCTCCGGGCAGTCGCGGCAGTCCTTGAATACTTTGCCGGGTTGCGGTTGGGGGGCGGCCTGGACGGTGGTTGGCATAAGTCCGGCCATGAGCGCGGTAAGGGCGAGCGCCTTGAGCAGCAGGGTCAATTGATCTCGGTTCATGCGTTATCTCGAGCAAAGGAAAACGGTGCGTCATGTAAGGTCCAGTGTGGGAGCGAGCAGGCTCGCTCCCACAGGGTTCAGCGTCACGGCGTCATGCGGTTTTGTTCAGCAGGGCCATGAAGCGGTCGATATGGTCTTCAGTGTTGAGCAGGCCAGGCGCAATACGGATCACCGGGCCGACATCGCGCTCCACCGAGTCGCAGACCACGCGGTCCTCCATCAATTGGGCAGCGACTTTTTCGCAGTCGCGGTTCTTGATCCGGAAGAAGGTGAAGCCGGCGGACAGGTCCGGGCTCTGTGGCGTGACCAGTTCGATCTGCGGGTGTTCCAGCAGGCGGTTTTTTACATAGGTGTTGAGCGCATGAATACGCGCCTGCACCTCGGCCTTGCCCAGTTCCAGGTGCAGCTTGAACGCCTCGTCCAGTGCCCAGCGATGTTCGAAGCTGTGATAGCCGCCAGGGGTCATGATGGTCGAGAAGGTGGTGGCTTCGGAGAAGGTCGGAATGGTCGGTGTGACGTCCTTGAGTTCGGCGGAACGGGCGCAAATGATCCCGGTGCCGCGCGGGCCGAACATCCATTTGTGGGTGCCGGCGATGAAGAAGTCGCAGTGCATGTCGGGGAAGTCGAGGTCCTCGACGCCGAAACCATGCACACCATCGACCACATACAGAATGCGGTCCTTCTCCTCGCGATTGCGGTTCTGTTCTTCCACAAGTTTGCCGATCTCGCCAATCGGCAGTTTCACGCCGCTGCCCGATTGCACCCAGGTCATGCCCAGCACGCGGGTTTGCGGTTGGATGCCTTTGCTGATCGAACCGAGCACTTCATCGACGGAGATGTCGCGGCTGTTCTCGAACAGCTTGAGCTTGCGCACCTTGACCCCGTCCTTTTGCTGGCGGTAATCGAGGGCGTAGTTCGTGGCGTAGTGTTCGTGTTCGGTGGTGAGGATTTCCTGATCCGGGCGCACCTGAATGCCGCCGTAGATCAGCGACAGACCCTCGGTGGTGCTGCCGGTGAGGGCGATCTGTTCAGGCTTGGCCTTGAGGTAACGCCCGGCCCAGACACGCACGTCCTGCTCACGTTTTTCCGTTTCACCGAGGTCCCAGTCCATTGCCCGGCCGGGGTTGCGGTCGAGGTTGGCGCGGTGCCGTTCAATGGCCTCGCGCACCGGTCGTGGATGAGACGTCACCAGAAAATTGGCGAAGTGCAAATAGTCCGGATCCTGATCGAACAGTTGGCGCAGTTGTGCCCATTTGTCCTTGGGCTGCGGCTGCGGATTGGCAGCCTGTGCCGGCAATATCACAGCGCTGCTCAGGGGCAAGCCGGCCGCGAGAATCCCGGCCTGCTTGAGGAATGAACGACGGTTGGTCATCAGCAAGGTTCGCTTTTGCAAAGAGGATTCAGTTTTTCGCCACAGGCCTGGAAGACTTCTGCACTTGGTCCCAGACCCGCAGAAAATTACCGCCCCACAGCTTGGCGATATCGGCCTCGCTGTAGCCGCGACTGATCAGCTCGGCCGTGACGTTGCGGGCTTCGCTGACATCCTTCCAGCCCTCGAGKCCGCCGCCGTCGTTGAAATCGGAGCTGATGCCGACGTGGTCGATGCCGATTTTCTTTACGGCGTAATCAATCGCGTCGCCGTAGTCCTTGAGCGTGGCTTTCGGTTCTTCGTCGACAATCGCGTAGAGCTGACTGGCGTATTCGCCAAAGCGTTGCTCGGACCAGACGGTGATCACCGGGTCGCCGGGCATCAGCGCCATTTCCAGGCCTTGCAACGGTTGCAGGTCGAAGCGGGCGCGCAAGGCGTTGAGTTTGTCTTGGGTGGTTTGGCTCAAGGGGCGGATGTAGGTCGCAAAGCCCACAATTTGCACCACACCGCCGCTGTTCTTGATCAGCTGCATTTCCTGGTCACTGAGGTTGCGCGGGATATCCACCAGCGCGCGTGGTGCCGAATGCGAGGCGACCATCGGTGTACGGCTCAGTTGCGCTACTTGTTCCAGGGCCTTGGTCGACATCTGCGAGACATCGATGATCACGCCGAGGTCATTCAGGCGATGCACCGCTTGTTTGCCGATGTCCGACAGTCCGCCGAGGGCATCGCGCGAATCATTGAAAAACGGCAGTGGCCGCGAGGAGTCAGCCCAGGCGTTGTTGCCCACGTAGCTGAAGCCGAACATGCGCATGCCGCGTGCGGCCCATGTATCCAGCGCCTTCAGGTCGTTGCCCAGCGGGTAGGCGTTGAGCATGCTGATGAACACCGCGAACTTGTCTTCGCCGTGCAAGCGGCGGAAATCGTCCGGGGTGTAGGCGATGGCGACTTGATTGGGGAAGTCACGGACCATGGTGCTGATGATTTTGTAGCGGGTTTCCTGCTCGAACCGGGCTTCGTCGACAAAGCCTTCGGTTGGGCGGTGCGGGGCGTTGGCGCCGTTCCAGATTTCCGGCCAGCCGAAGATGGTCAGCGCTGCACCGGACAAGCGTCCACGCCCACTCTTGACCAAGTCGAACTGGCCGCTGCCATCCTTGTCGGCTTCGTTGCCGGCAGTCCCAAAGTCCAGCGGCACGGTGACGTGGCTGTCGAAGGAGAGGATGCGCGTTTGCAGTTCATCGGCCTGTTGCATCACCTTGATCGGGTAACCGGGATTGTCCTTGAACCAGTGATCCCAGACCGCGTAACCGGCAGCGACGCTGATCGCCAGCGCGAGTGGCAGGCCGAGGTACAGCGCCTTTTTTGAACGTGGTTTTGTCATGTTCATCTCAGTCAGGTTCGTTGCCCCGGTGTTGGGGGCTTTGCTATCTGGGAGGAACGAGTCATGCCATTGGAAATTTAGTGAGGCTGATGGCCTCATCGCGAGCAGGCTCGCTCCCACAGGGGATCTGCGGTGTTTACACCATCCTTGTGGGAGCCAGCCTGCTGGCGATGCTTTTGATCGTTCCCACGCAGAGCGTGGGAACGATCGTTGGAGCCGCAATGCTTTTAAATTTTCGGAGGGTGTGAACGTTCTAGCTTGGATAAAGCCTGCTTCATGGCTGACACAGGTAGGGCAATGACGATTTCTCGACGAGGGTTCATGGCAGGCCTGGCACTGACCGGCGCCGTCGTGCCTGCGGCTTTTTATGGGCATCGCGAATGGACGAAACCGGATCCGACGATCACCCCCGGCGAAGCGTCTTTTGACGTGGCAGATATCGCCGGCCAACGGTTGGCGGACACGCTGCGCGGCGTCTGGCAGATTCGTTTTGAAGGACATGACGCCGGTATTGAAGGTTTGCCTCGCGACGGTCTGGAGCTGTTTCTGGATGTCGGCCACAAAGGGCGCGGCCTGATCGGCTTTCTCGACACCGCCGAGCGTTTACGTTCCAGCGAAACACCGCGCTACCGGGTGCTTGGCGACC
>NZ_JBFUKU010000225.1:0-8901 GCF_056400685.1 Pseudomonas sp. P5_A12
CCGCTAACGGTTGGATCCCCCTTCGTTTATCACTTGTTCATCTTGATTTGCAGTTATGCAGCGCTCGCGAGTGCCTGGAACATTGTCGGAGGTTTTGCCGGTCAACTCTCACTGGGGCATGCGGTGTTTTACGGCGTAGGGGCTTACACCACCACGCTGCTGATGATCAAGTTGGGCGTGAGTCCCTGGTTCGGGATGTTCGTTGGGGCGTTCCTGTCGTCAATCGTGGCGGTGTTAATCAGTTGGCCTTGTTTCAGATTGCGCGGGCCGTTTTTTGCTTTGGCGACGATTGCGGTACTGGAAGTCGTCCGGTTGATGGCCATCAATCAACATGACGTGACGGGTGGTGCTGCAGGCTTGGGCGTACCGCTTAAATTGGGTGTCGAGTGGATGTTGTTCCGGTCGCGCTGGCCCTATTTGCTGATTTCCTTTGGCTTTCTGATCATTACCTTGGCGGTGTCCTGGAAGATCAAAAATTCGCGATTGGGTTACTACCTGATTGCGGTTCGCGAGCGTGAAGACGCTGCGCATGCGGTCGGTGTGAACTCGGTCAAAGTCAAACTGATAGCGGTCGTCTTATCGGCATTCCTCACCAGCCTGGTGGGCAGTTTCCATGCGATGTACCTGACCTTTATCGAGCCCGGCTCAATGTTCTCGCTGGATATGTCGATTCAGATTGCCATGTTTGCGCTGATTGGTGGCCTGGGCACTGTCTCGGGTCCGTTGATTGGTACGTTGTTGGTATTGCCGTTGGCAGAACTCGCGCGCGGCTGGCTTGGCGATATGGGCAGCGGTGTTCATGGTCTGGTTTACGGGATTGTGCTGGTCGTGGTGGTACTCACAATTCCTCAGGGTTTGGTAGGGAGATTTGGGGCGCGTGTGTTCGGCTGGATCGACGCATTGCCCGGTGGACGTCGGCCAGTTGCGCTGGCTACCAGGGCAATTAAATCCCCGGTGCCCGAACCGCAATCGGTAACCAGCGGCGAGCCCATTCTGGTTGCGGAAAATCTGCACAAGTTCTTTGGCGGGCTGCATGCGACCAACGATGTGTCGCTGAGCTTGGCCGAAGGCGAAATTGTCGGTGTGATCGGGCCCAACGGCGCGGGTAAGACCACGGTGTTCAATCAGCTGTCTGGTTTCCTGCTGCCCTCCAAAGGGCAGGTCAAAGTTCGCCTGCGCAATGGGCAATGGATTACCCCGAGCAGCCCGGCTGAGTTTGCCAAAGCCGGCATCGGGCGCACCTTTCAGATAGTCCAGCCTTTCGCTGATCTGAGTGTCTGCGAAAACATCATGCTCGGTGCATTCATGCACACGGCTGATGCAAAGGAGGCGAGGGCGGTCGCAGAGCAAGTCGCTGAACTGACCGAACTTACCGGTCTGCTGGACACTCGGGCGCGCAACCTCACCGTCGGCGGGATGAAACGACTTGAAATGGCGCGTGCCCTGGCAACTCGTCCGCGGATCCTGTTGCTGGACGAAGTGATGGCCGGACTCAACCCAACGGATGTTGCCAGGGCGATAGCCGTTATTCGCAGAATCCGCGATTCGGGTGTCAGCGTTTTGATGATCGAACACCTGATGCAAGCAACCATGAGCCTGTCGGACCGCATCATCGTCATCAGCTCCGGGACCCTGCTCATGCAAGGTGCGCCGAAGGATGTCATCAGCGATCCCCAGGTGATCGAAGCCTATCTCGGCAAGGAGTACAGCCATGCTTAAGCTCGACAATATCCATTGCGGATATGGCGGTACTGAAATTCTTCGTGGCGTTTCTTTCGAGGTCAATGCCGGTGAAGTGGTCACTATCGTTGGTGCGAATGGCGCGGGTAAAACCACGACCTTGCGCAGCCTGTGCGGCATCGTCACCCCATCCAGGGGCACGATCGAATTCGAAGGGCAGCGCATTGACGGCAATCGTCCAGATCAGATTGTCGATGCCGGCCTGACGCTGATACCGGAAGGGCGTCAGTTGTTTCCGTTCATCAGCGTGCGCGACAACCTGTTGATGGGCGCCTACAAACGCGGTGCTCGTGCGGGTTACAAAAAGCGTCTCGACGATGTCCTGGATCTCTTCCCCAGGGTTCGCGAGCGCCTGGATCAGAACGCCGGGACACTCTCGGGTGGCGAGCAGCAAATGGTCGCCATCGCCCGTGGCCTGATGGCCGACCCCAAGCTGTTGATGTTCGACGAGCCATCCCTGGGCTTATCACCCCTGCTGGTCTCGCAGGTTTTCGAGATCATCAACAAGATCCTGGAATTGGGCACGACCGTACTGATCGTCGAGCAGAACATCGTCCATACCCTGCGTATCGCCCATCGAGGTTACGTGCTCGAAAACGGCGAAGTGGTGCTGAGCGGCACTGGGCAGGAGCTTCTCGATAACCCCCACGTCAAGCGCGCCTACCTGGGCCTCTGATGGGGTGGAGCCGTAGCGGCACACTTATTAAACCCGCGACAAATAGATGAGAACAGGCTATGACAATTTCCAGACACTCGGGGCGCGTCGTTTTGGTCACTGGGGCAGGCAGCGGCATTGGCGCTGCCATCGCCGAGTTGTATTGCCAGGAAGGTGCGGTGGTCGCCTTGCTCGATGCCGATGCCGTGAAGGTCCAGCAGCAGGCCGAGCTGCTGCGAGAGGCGGGTTATACGGTCGGTTGGGCAAAAGCTGATGTGGCTGATTATCAAGAGTGCGTCGACGCTTGTGCCCGTTTGAGTCATGAGCTGGGCCCCATCGATACCTTGATTAATAACGCTGGTATATCGCCCAAGCACGACGGTGCTCCTGCTCCRATCTGGACAATGGCTCCCGAGGAATGGCAGCGGGTCGTCAATATCAACCTCAATGGATCCTTCAACCTGGTCCGCGTTTTAATGCCYGGAATGGTGGAGCGAGGCTTTGGCCGTATCGTCAACATGTCTTCAGTGGCGGGCAGCGCTTTTTTGCCAATTGTGGCGGCTCACTACAGCGCCACCAAGGCGGCCATTATTGGCTTTACCCGTCATCTGGCCGGTGAGTTGGGTCCTTTCGGAATCACCGTGAATGCGTTGGCGCCTGGGCGTATCGAAACCCCGATGCTCAAAACAGTTTCGGCGCAGGCCAACCAGGCGGTTGTCGACGAAACACCGTTACGTCGGCTGGGAACACCGCTTGAAGTCGCCAGGGCGGCGTGTTTCCTCACGTCGAATGAAAGCGATTTTATTACGGGACAAGTCGTCGATGTGGCGGGCGGATGGCTGATGCGGTGACCGTTCAAGGTCAGGAACAATGCGTTTGAGCACTCGGTTTCAAGCGGTAATCACTTGTTTAGAGAACGTCGATCATGGTCAAAACTATGGGGTTCCCAGGGCGGTAYGAGCAAGGTCCGGGAGCGTTAAAACAGTTGGGCAGAATACTGACCGATATGGGGCGGTCTCGTCCTCTCGTGGTGTGCGATGAATTTGTCGCCAGGCATTTATGGCCGGAAGTTGGCGATGCTTTACAGATGCATGGCTTCGAACCTTTGCATATTGAGTTTGCGGGTGAATGTACACACGCAGCCATTGCTCAATTGTCTGAGCAAGCCATGATCCACTCACCTGACACCATTATTGCGCTGGGTGGGGGGAAGACGATTGATACGGCCAAGGGACTGGCTGTCAATCTCAACGTCCCCATCATTGTTTGCCCGACCATTGCATCGAGTGACGCGCCCACCAGTCGGCTGATCGTGCTCTACGATGAGGATCACAAAGTGGTGGGGGTCGAGTACCTGAACATGAACCCCTCAGCGGTCATTGTTGATACCCATGTCATCGCTCAGGCGCCGGCGCGTTTCTTTGCCGCCGGTATTGGTGACGCCATCAGCAAAAAATTCGAAGCCCACCAATGCCATTCCGCCGGTGGCAACAATTCTTTCGGAACGCCTGCGCTGCATACCGCGTTGATGCTGACCAATCTGGTGTTCGACACGCTGATGCAATACGGCGTTTCGGCTTACCAAGCGGTGTGTCGTCACGAGGTCAATGACGATGTCGAGCGGGTAGTCGAGGGCACCGTGTTGATCAGTGGCGTGGGTTTTGAAAGCGGCGGGTTGTCGTTGTCCCATGCGCTGGTTCGCGGCTTGACCGCCATCCCGACCATGGCCTCGATGCTTCACGGTGAGCTGGTTGCCTTCGGCACGTTGGTGCAGATGGCAGTAGAGGGCCGTCCTGTCGACGAGATCGACAAGGTCGCCCGTCTGCTGCATGACGTGAAACTGCCCGTCACGTTCGCGCAATTGGGTCAGAACATGCCGTTCACTACGGCGCAAATCAACACCATGGTTGCAGCCACCTTATCGGCTGCCTACGCGAAAAATATGAACCCACCCTTGAACTACGAGCGCCTCGTTGGTGGTTTGGCAAAGGCTGACAACATCGGTTCACGCCTGACAAACGCAAAGTCCTGCGCCCTGTGATTTGGCTTTGACCAATGACCGCCGTACTGCCTTATAAATACAAAATTTACGAGCTTGCCCCCTACAAATCCCTATGACTGTGCGTCACAGCTGGTTTGTAAATGTAGCTATTTTCACTGTGGGATCACTGCCATAACCTTTGAATCAGCCGAAATCGGGGCGCAATCGTTGCGCTGCGAATTCGTGAAAACAAAACTGAGAGGCCTAAAAATGAATACTCCCGTCAAGCCCGATGAGCTAGCGATTCCGTACCAGTTGCCCCAAGTTCCGTTCATGACGCCAGACATGGTTCACCCGGGCGTCATGACCCGATGGCTGGAAGATGATGAACTGTGGGTTCCGGTTACCAAGACTGTTTCGTTCAAGCCTCTTTTGCTCAATACCAGTGGTGGGTACTACATTAACCTTCTGCGAGTGCGGCAGGCCGGCGTGCTTTCTCGTCACCGTCATAGCGGCGGCGTGCATGCGATCGTGCTCAAGGGACGCTGGTACTATCTGGAGCATGATTGGGTGGCAGAAGAAGGTTCCTTTGCCTACGAGCCTCCGGGTGAAACGCACACCCTTTTTGTACCCGAGGACGTTGAAGAAATGATTACCTGGTTCCACGTTCAGGGTGGCTATACCTACGTTGATCCTCAGGGTGTCGCGGTAGGCTACGAAGACGTTTTCACCAAGCTTGAAGCCGCCCGCGAACATTACAAATCCCTGGGTTTGCCAGACGACTATATTGAGCAGTTCATTCGATAATGCGCAGGGTATGAAAAGCGCGCTTCGGCGCGTTTTTTCATTGCTGTCCAGGACGCAAAAATTTGCTTGAGTTACGCAAGGATAAGGGATGGACAATTACTCTCAGCTACTCGCGTTTATCTGGTCTACCGAATGTGGAAGCTTCTCCGCAGCGGCTCGGGTTCACAAAATTACCCCGTCAGCAGTGAGCAAGTTGATCTCTCGGCTGGAAGACCGGTTGCAGGTCCGGCTTTTTCAAAGGGGCTCACGCATTCTGACGCTGACGGAGGAGGGCGCGGCTTATCTGCGCAGTGCCAAGGCGGTAGTCGAAGCCATGAACGAAGCTGACTCCCTGGCTGAAGGTTTACCCTCAAGGGTCAGTGGGACGCTTCGAATTCATACCATGACCTCTTTTGCCAAGCATCAAATAGTGCCTTGGCTTCCTGAGTTCCTGGATTTGTATCCATCGCTCGATGTTGAAATTCAGTTGGGCGCGCAGTTTGTCGACCATTTTGAACAGGGGCTCGATATCGCTATCCACAGCGGAGTGCTGCCCAGTTCTTCACGTGTTGCCAAACGGATTGGGGAGTGTGAGTGGCTGATTTGCGCCTCGCCCGAATATTTGGCTGAGCATGGTGTGCCCGCTGTTCCAGCTGATCTTTTGAACCACAGATGCTTCAACTTCAGCTTTGTAAGCCCGTGGAACAAGTGGTCGTTTGTTCAGGACGGAGAAGGGGTTTCGGTCCCCGTGACGCCGAGCGCGTCTTTCACTCAAGGTGATCTCCTGCGAGACATGGCTCTGTCGGGGGCTGGTGTCGTCAAGCTTGCCGATTTCCATATTGGGCTGGACGTCAAAGCCGGAACTCTGGTGCCACTGCTAGAGGAGTTCAAGTCGGGAATCATTGAACCGGTTTATCTGTTGTATTCAGACAGAAAACACCTCAGCCCGCGCATCCGAGTGTTTATCGAGTTCTTCCAGAACAAGTGGCGGGAGAATCCCTGGAAGGTAACTTGAGCGCGGGTTCAGATCAGCTGCGGTTGTTTTTAGCCATATCATAAGCGGCAGTAACAAGGTGATCCGACTTTGCGAGAAAAAAGCGATCCCTATAGGGGGGAAACAATGGCCCTCGGTAGCAAGTTCGTCAGAAATCCCACCCAGGATTTGGAGTTGGGGGGGTGTGAGCGTTTTGCTGATAGCCGTACCTGGATTTCCCAGCACGTGTTGGGTAAACAGCCACCAGGCATATAGATCGTTAGCAGGATCGAAGGGGGGATTTGTTGCCGCAACGGTAGCTGGACGTTCTCCAGCATTCTAAGCGGCGGTTCCGGCTTGAAGCTTGATCCGAACAAACTGTTTTCAATCATCGCAGATTCGCAATCTGCATCCTGCTGAATACGCTGACCTGGAAAACGACTTGGAGCCATTTACGAGACCATCCACGGTTTCAGTGAGTGGCGATTCCAGCAATCCAAGATGGCAGAGGATGCCTAGACGAATATTGGTACAAAGGAGCTTCTGGCATCGACGTCGTACCAAAAAAGGTTCGACCTGCTTCAGCGAACGCTCGTTGATATTGACGATGAGGTGGCTGTGAAGGAATTGCTTCTTCGGGCGAAACGGCCGGCTGAATACTTTCGAAAGACAAGTTATCAGGCTCACCTTGCGATCGTGTTCGCTCCGGCCAATGATCTCCTGATGCCGAGTTTTATTTAATTTCCAGCTCCTTCAGCACACCCTGCAAACGTACTTTCAAAGCTTCGCTGACCGCTTGCATCGGAGCGCGCAGTTCGTCGCCGATCAAGCCTACGAAAGCCAGGGCGGTTTTTACCGGTGCAGGATTGGGCTCGATGAACAGGCTTTGAATCAGCGGCAGCAATTTAAAAAATGTTTGGCGGCTGGCGGCCAATTGGTTGTCGCGGATTTGCTGGTACAGTTCGACAAAACGTTCGGGATGCACATGGGCTGATGCAGCAATCGCACCCTTGGCGCCTAGGCACAAGGCGTTGAAGATCTGATTGTCTTCACCGCACAACACCTCAACCTTACCACTGGCCAGCAGCGCCATGGTGTTGCTCAGATTGCCGCCACAGTCCTTGATTGCCACGATGCGCTCATGGTCAACGATATTGAGCAAGGTCGCCTGTTCGAAGGCCACACCGGTACGGTAAGGGATGTCGTAGAGAATCAGAGGAACGCTGGAGGCATTGGCGACGGTCTTGAAAAACGCTTCGAGCCCCGCTTGGGACGGTCGGATGTAATACGGCGGCGGCACGAGCAAACCTGCCACTGGACGCTTCAAGATATCGTTCTGGAAATGCAGCAATTCGGTTAGGTTGTTACCGGCCAGGCCCATGACCACCTTTTCGCTTGGTACCAGCTCCAGAACTGCATCCAGCACAGTCAGTTGTTCTTGTTTACTGAGTGCTGCGGCTTCGCCGGTGGTGCCGCAGACTACTATTCCGTTGACGCCTTTTTCCATCAGATGGCTGATCAGCCGGCGCAAGCCAACGAAGTCAATGGTGCCATTGTGGAACGGTGTAACGAGAGGAACCCAAATACCTTGAAACGATGACATGCGCTTTCTCCTGATAGTTGACCGATGTCGTCACCGTCAGAAGCGTAGAAGGAGGTAAGCAGGGGGAGGGGCCCGTCGCGCTCAATGTCCTGTCAGCTCATCTGACGGGACAGCGCGCCCCGGTCACATGAGCGACTGTTTCTTCGATTTGAGGGCGTGCACAACGCAACCTTGCGCCTTGGCAATCAAGCCAATAACGGAAAGGTTAATTTGAGATGTTGGACGCATGAGTAAGCATATCCTGAATGAGGTTCGTATATTTATTCGTGGGTAATTGGATGTCAAGCGCACTATTGGGTTGATCGGTTGCCGAGGAACGACGACGTGAATTTTAAGGGAGGTGTGAGCTGGAAGCCGCATCGAGTTCTTCCGGTCGCCGGTGTTCAGTCGCACCGACGTTCACCAATTCAGGCGATCGATATTAAGCAGGGGGCGCGCAGGTTCCTTTTACTCGTCCCCGCGCGCTCAGGGCGCTCGGCTAGCACCGATTCATGTTTGGTAATAGGCCTTGTTGATGAGAGTTCGGCATGGCCGCCATTAATAGATTAGATTGAATAATCTGAATAATAATTGAATTTGTTGATTTTCCCCGCTCGCTATAACCTCGAAACAACCCTCAAATCCACCCCGAAAATAGAAAAAGGTGCCCTTCGTACGGACTCAAGTTGAGCCATTCGAGCTTCCAGAATTTCGTCTCATTGCAAGGCCTCAAATATTTCCGATGACGGTCAGATGAGCGGTTTTGTAAACCCCTAATGAGCCGCATCAACACTCTTGCGTGAACTCCACGCTCCTCAATAAGAACAACATGAGGAAAGTCGCAACATGAGCAATTCAATCGAGCAGTCCGCCAAGCATCCACGTGAGACTGTGGCCGGATTTCGCCAGCATATGCAGGCCCTGTGGTCTTATGAAATCGGAGTAATTCCACTACCAATATTCGCTGGTATAGCGCTGATCGTGTACCTCTCAGCTCACCTGGGCTTCCTACCTAAAAACATGATTGGTGGGCTAGCAGTGATCATGACCATGGGCATTTTTTTAGGCCAAGTGGGTCAACGCATTCCAGTGCTCAAGGAGATTGGTGGTGCAGCGATCTTATGTTTGATGCTGCCGTCGGTGGCGGTGTTTTATGGCTTCTTTGGCCCGGCCACAGTTGACGC
>NZ_JBFUKU010000226.1:0-8798 GCF_056400685.1 Pseudomonas sp. P5_A12
CCCTTGTAGCGCAGTGCCTGGTTCCAGATGACCTCGTTACCGTTTTGCGGCAGCGGGAACGGCAATCCACCTCGGCATGCCGGGTCGACGGCCAGGCTGTCCTTGGTGGCGTGGCAATTGCTGGCGTTGCGTGTGGAGGCGTCGAGTATCGCTTGCGGGTACGCCGCAGTGCGGTGGCTCGGATAGACATCCAGGTAGTAGTCGGGGAATTTATTGAGCAGCATTTTTTGCCCGCCGCTCAACCGGTCGGCGTATTGCTCCATGTTTTTGGAGTTGATGCGCAACAGCGGTTTTTCATCCTTGAATGGGTCTGCCCAGAATCCGCTATCTGGCTTGAAGCCGGATGGGCTCTGCGTCAGACCTCCCGTGTAAGGGGGAATGCTGCCATCGGCATTGCCCGCGATAATCGCGCCAAACGGCGTCAGGGTTTTACCGATTTGTGCAACCTGGTCGGCCGGTGCCGCAGCCTGACTGCAGGTGGCGATGCTCAACAGCGCCACCGCCCATGCAAATTGTCCTTTCATAATCAGGTACTCCGTTTCTTGGCGTATTTAGATGGAGGTTTTGAAGGTGAAGGCCAGCCAGCCACGGTCGGTTCCGCCCACCGCACCGTTACCACCGATGGAGTCACCGAGAAGATTTTTCGACTGCGCGTCGGTGTCGGAGTAACGCAGGCCGAATTCGTAACGCTGGGCATAGGTCATTTGCACACCAGCCGACCAGGTCAGTGCGCCTTCGTTACCACCGCCGGCGCTGGCAGCGTTCCCTGACAGGCCATAATTGACGGTCAGCGGTACGCTCATGTCCCAGGACGGGAATACCGACAGGTATTGCGGTGTGTAGTTGACGGCAAAGGCGGCATAGTCGCGAGTCGAACAGCCGTCGCTCTCGTCCCCTGAGCCTGGTGTGCCCACATTCGGATTGACACAGTTAGGGCTGTTCTCACCCAGGTAAAGCTCTTCGTGCTCAGTCACTTTACGCAGGTGGCTATAAGCGAACTCGCCCACCAGCGTGGCGTTCTTGGAGATAAAGTTGCGCGGCACGCCGTACACGGCGTTGACGACGAAGTGGTAGGTATCGCCACGCGGTCCTTCGTTGTCAGTGGGATCAACGCCCACCGCGTTCAACGCACCGTTCTGACGATAGGAGATCTCGCTGCCTACCGACACGGTGTCGAGGACAGTGGAAAGACTCAGGCCTATGAGTTTTACGCTGCGTGGGTACACCAGGCGAAAGCTGCCAGTGGCGGCTGAGATTTCTGGCGCCAGCCAGGGTTGGTAGTCATCGAACTGACGGTAGTACGCACCCACCGTCGATTGAATCGCCTCGACATCGTACTTGCCCATCACCCCCCAGTTGGCGGAATCACGGCCGTATTTGGATTTCTCCCGGTTAAAGGAGAAACCGGGCGCTACCGGCAAGCGATCCGGGCCTTCGAAAAACGGGTCCGCCGCAGCAAAGTAGGTACCGCCGTACGGAATGCGGGTGTAGTCCCATTCATAGAAATACTGCGCGGCCAGGGTCAGGTTGTCGGTGGCCTGGGCCTTGACGGAGACCTGCCCGATGGGCAAGAACACTTCCTTGGTTTCGATACCCGGACTGGTCACCGCCTTGGCACCATCGAGCGGCGCTTGCGAGTAGGAAATGGCATGGGCGCCGAACAACAGCCCCTCACCCCAATAGTTGGTATGGCGACCAATCTTGACGTTTACCGAAGAGTCTCCCAAGCGCAGGTTCTTCCAGACAAACGCATCGAGTATTTCCCCCGATGGGCCTTCGACGTAACGCTGCGTTTCCGAGCTGTATTGATTGTTGAAGTAGCTTGTCTGGAAACCGGGGACATGACTTTGTACACCATCGTTGTGATACGCCTGGTCATACCAGCCGGCGGCACTGAGCCGCGCGCCCCAATCCTTTTTGTAGGAAAAGTCGACCTCAGTAAGCAGATCGGCACGGTTGGTCATGATGTCGTGCTTGTCGAATTTGCCGTCCGACTCATCGTAGTTGGGGTTGTTCATGATGCGCCCGTCCTGCCCCTCCATACGCATCCCCAGGGTGTAGCGCACGGTATTATCCCAACGCAGATGAAAGTCTGGGTTGGTCAGTTCAATGGGCATCGCCATCGCTGCACCACCGTAGCCCAACGCCAACTCCCCCACTGCCAGCAGTACCATCGCCCG
Source organism: Pseudomonas sp. P5_A12 (assembly GCF_056400685.1). NCBI lineage: Bacteria > Pseudomonadati > Pseudomonadota > Gammaproteobacteria > Pseudomonadales > Pseudomonadaceae > Pseudomonas > Pseudomonas sp. P5_A12. The sequence goes on from NZ_JBFUKU010000226.1 coordinate 2,181, forward strand.
CTGGGCTCGCACGCGCCCCTTTTTACTCATGTGTTTCATGCAAACCACCTTTTATTTTTTTATTGTCAGTCGTTTCGTCTGCGCCCCGGTTACAGGGCGTCCCGACTAGCGTCCGATGGGGTAGATGATGGATTTTTCCTGGGTGAACTCTTTGAGCCAGTTCGGCCCAAACTCACGGCCCAGTCCCGAACGTTTGAAACCGCCGATGGGTGCATAAGGCAGGTTGCCGCTGCCGCCATTGAGGTAAACACTGCCCGCACGAATGCGTCTGGCCAGGGCATAGGCCGTTGCGGCATCTGCCGAGGCCACGGCGCCATTGAGGCCAAAGCGCGAATCGTTGGCGATGGCCACGGCCTCGTCGTCGCTGTCGAAGCCGATCACCACCCCCACCGGCCCGAAGATTTCTTCTTGGGCAATGAGCATGTCGTTGCGCACGTCATCAAACAGGGTGAGGTCGCTAAAGAAGCCTTGGCGCAGATGCGCAGGACGCCCACCACCACACACCAGCGTGGCCCCGGCATCGCGGCCACTGGCAATGAAATGCTCAACCTTGGCGCGCTGCGACGCCCGAATCAGCGGGCCCATCATCACGCTCGGGTCCGCTGGGTCGCCGACTTTCCATTGCCCGGCAATGGCTTTGGCGCACTGCACAAATTGCTCGCGTACCGAGTGGTGCACCACAAAACGCGTCAATRATGCACAGCCCTGCCCCGCGTTGACCGCCAGACCGGCGACGGCTCCCAGGGCGGTGGCCTGAATATCGGCGTCGGCACGCACGATCAACGCCGATTTGCCGCCCAGCTCCAGGTGCACGCGCTTCAGGGTCGGCGCCGCCTGACTCATGATGCTGACCCCTACCGCTTCCGAGCCGGTGAACGAGACCATGTCCACCCGTGGATCGCTGCTCAGCAGGCTGCCCACATCAATGCCACCGGTGACAATGTTGAGCACGCCCTTGGGCAAGCCGACCTCTTCGGCGATCTGACCGAACAACAACGCCGAGTACGGGGTAAACGGCGAAGGTTTGAGCACCAGGGTGTTGCCGGCCAGCAAGGCCGGAAACACCTTGGCCAGATTCAGCAGAAATGGAAAGTTGTAGCCCGTGATACCGGCCACCACGCCAATGGCCTCACGTTCCACTGTGCCGCTGCCGAGAATCATCGGCCCCGTCGGGTTGAATGGATTGGGGTTGGCTTGCACCGGAATCTGCACACTGTCGCTGTGCAGCGATTGCTCGATAGCCGTCAGCACATGGCCGAGTGGCATATCCACCTGCATGGCGTATGTCACGCCTTGCGAGCAACCGACTTCAGCGATGATCAGCGCAGCAATCTGTTCACGTTTGGCCACCAGAGCGGCGTGCATGCGCCGCAGATAACCGGCACGTTCGGCCATGCTCAGCCACGGCCATGGACCGTTATCAAAAGCGTTACGTGCGGCGGCAATGGCCGCATCGGCGCTGTGCAGATCACCTGTCGGCGCATGACCGATCACCGCTTCAGTGGCCGGGTTGAGCACAGCTTCGCGCGGGCCGTCGACCCCCACCCAAGCGCCATCGATGTACAGCTTGTCCAACTGGGTAAAGGGAACACTCATGGTGCTGGAGCTCCTGAGATTTTGCCGGTGATAAGTTCTGCGGCGCGCATGGCAATGGCCATGGCCGGGGCGTTGGTGTTGCCGGAAACCAGGCACGGCATGACCGAGGTGTCGACCACTCGCAGGCCCTCGACGCCACGCACACGCAGTTGAGGATCGAGCACTGAAGCGCTATCGCCCCCCATGCGGCAGGTGCCGGAGACGTGGAAGGCGGTCTGGCCGAAGCGGCGGAACGCGGCAAGAATTTGCTCGTCACTTTCTACCTGCGGACCCGGTGTCAGTTCACCGACGATGAACGGCTTGAGTACCGGTTGCGCGGCCAGGCGGCGGAACCAGCGAAACAACGCAATCGCAGAGGTACGATCGATTTCGGCGTTCAAGTAATTGGCGGTGATCTGCGGCGGTACGGAGGCGTCCGTCGATTGAATACGCAACTCACCCTGGCTTTGTGGGCGCAGGAAATAACCGCCAATGGTCAGGCCGGGTTGCTTGTCGATTTCGACCTTGTTGCCGTCGCCGTCCATGGAGTAAAGGCTGACGCCAATTTGCGCATCCGGGCGATCCAGCTCCGGGCGGGTTTTGATAAAGCCACCCGCCTCGTGGGCGGCATGGGTCATCGGTCCTTTTTTGCGCAGAAAGTACTGCGCCACCGCGCCCAGCAAACCCACTCCATGGAAGCAATGGTTGAAGCTGCCACGGGTGACCCGGTACTGCATGGCCATGYACACGTGCTCACGCAGATTGCGACCCACCTCGGGGGCGTCTTGCAGCACGTTGATACCCAACGAGTTCAACAGTCCCGCCGGGCCGATGCCGGACAGTTGCAGCAACTTGGGCGACTCGATAGCACCGGCGCACAGCAACACCTCGCGGCGCACCTCAAAGTGAGCCAAGCCGGTTTTGCCGCTGACTTGCACAGCACAGGCACGGCGATTGCTGAACTCGATGCGCTGCACGTCAGTGCCGGTCATTACCGTCAAGTTCGGTCGCTTGCGCACCGGATCGAGGAAGGCTTTGGCTGCACTGAATCGCTGGCCCTTCCAGGTCGTTTGCGGTTGATAGCCAAAGCCACCCTGGCTGACCGAGTCGACATGATTAGTGTCATCTGTGCGCGCCGCGCCAAGTGAGCCTGCAGCGCTGATCACCGCATCGCACAGAGAATCGCCCGACGGGTGCACCGTGACCTTGAGCGGACCACCGACGCCCCGCCATTGGCTTTTACCCAGTTGGTGGTCTTCCAGGGCAACGAACTGCCGGCCCATGTCCTGCCACCCCCAACCTGTGCAGCCCAGCGCTTCCCAGTTGTCGTAGTCGGCGGGCGCACCCCGCACATAGACCATGCCGTTAACCGAGCTGGAACCACCAATTGTCTTGCCCTTTAACCACTGCTCCTCGCTCATACCCTCGCCACGCTTGGCCTTGTAGCTCCACACATGGGGGTTGCCGGGATTAAGCAGTTTGCCAATGCCACGCGGCATGGCAATCAACGGGCTGGTGTGATCCGGGCCACTCTCGATCAGCAGCACCGAAACTTTCGGGTCTGCTGATAATCGATTGGCCAACACACAGCCCGCAGACCCCGCACCAATAACGATGTAGTCGTAGATTTTGCTCATTGTTGTTCTTCTTTTGCTGGTTGCTTTAAGCCTTCGACGCCAAGTCAATCAACTCCTGGGCGGCCCCTGCCGAAGTTCGGTGGGGGGTTGTAAAACCTCGATTACCCGCTCCGGACAGGCCCGGGCACCACGTTGCGCCAGCCCCTCCTGCCCGATGGGTACGCTGAAGCCGCTGCTTGCGATGTAGCCGTTGTCATCGAGTGGATACAGCGCGGGCGCAATGTTGTTGCAACGGGCATGACCCACGCAGCCGGCTTTGTTGATCAGCACTCTCATGCGCTAGCCGCCAGTTTGTTGGAGGGCGTTACCGCCGAGTCAGGCAGATCCCATTGCAAGTGAAGGTCTTCCATACCGAACACGCCGAAGGCGTTGAACTTGGGTGTGCTGTTGTCGGCGATGCGCAAAGGCGGTAACCGTTGCAACCACAATTCCATGGCGATACGCAGTTCCCGGCGTGCCAGGTGGGAGCCGACGCAACGGTGCACGCCATAGGAAAAGGCCATGTGTGGCGATGCACCGGCGCTGCGCTGGAAGTCGACTTTGTCAGCCTCGTCGAACACATCAGGGTCAAGGTTGGCCAGCTCAGTGCTGATCAACACCATGTCGCCCTGCTTCATCAGGACATCGCCGATCTGCACGTCGCAGGTGACCGTACGGCGCATATTGACGATGGAGTACGAGCGCAGCAGTTCTTCCACCGCGTCACCAATCAGTTCGGGGTTGGCCCGCAACTGTGCCTGTTGTTCGGGATTGCGCGCCAAATGGCGGAAGAACAGACCCAGACAGGACGTCACGGTGTCCAGGCCAGCGATAAATATCAGGAAGTTGATGCCGAGCATTTCATCGTCAGTCAGCGGTCGGCCATCRATCTCGCTAGTCAACAGATAGCTGGTGAAGTCATCACCGGGGTTGGCACGGCGCTCGGCGATGTGGTTGCGGATCCAGGTGGTAATGGCTCGCGCGTTGTCGGTCACCGTTTGCATGTCGAAGCTTTTGATCAGCATCTGCGTCCAGTGCTGGAACAACGGCCGGTCTTCCAGCGGCCAACCCATGAGGGTCAGGAAGATCAAGGTCGGAAACGGTTTGGCAAACGCTTCGTTGAAATCACAGCGGCCCTGGGCCGCCACCTCATCGATCAATTGGTTGGCCAACTGGCGAATGTCCTGCTCCAGCGCCTCGACCTTTTTGGGCGTGAACAGCGGGTTGAGCAATGCGCGGTACTTGCTGTGTTCCGGCGGGTCAATTTCCAGCGGCGCAAGGCGCCAGCTTTCACCGAGCAACATCGCATAGGGTGTGAGGCCAACACTGCTGAAAGTCTGCGGGTCTTGCAGAATGCGCCGCAGGTCCCCGGCACGTCGAGGGACCCAGGTTCCGGGTAAAAACCCCAGACGCGGAATCCAGAAAATCGGCTGGGTCGTCTGGTGCAGCTCGGCCGCCCAGGTATAGGCGTTTTCGCCCTGGGCGGTGAGCTCAGCCCACAGATCGAAGTCGCGTACCAAATGCATCGGGATATGCGCTGGAACAGGCGTCGACGTTTCAACGGGGTGGTTCATTATTGTTCTCCAGGGTCTCTGACGGACTGGAGAAACGGTAAGGCCGGAGGAAGGAAGCCACAACGGACAGAACTTCAAATCTGTTCGGCACACAGAGATTTCATTAACACTTTCGTTGAAAATGTTCTAAAACATACGTTGCCGGTATAGAAAATCCTCTGTTGCTGTTTTCCAATCACCGCCGGGCACCCTCATGCCTGGCGCCAAGAATCAATAATAAAGCTCTGCCGAGGTACAGAATGTCTCACTTCGCTTCCGTGCAAATAGTTGACAAAAGCCACTCTGGACAACGCCACGCGTTGCGTTCGCAACGCACCCGTGAACTGCTGATGGACCACATGTATCGCCTGGCGCTTGAAAAGGGTTACGAGGGGATCACCGTTCAGCAATTACTGGACAGTACGGGCGTGGCCCGCTCCACCTTTTACGCGCACTTTCGCGACAAGGAAGACCTGATCGTTGCCGGGTACGAATTCATTGGCGTACCCTCAACCAAGGTCACCGAAGTCGATGGCGACCGTCGCGTTCTGCTGGATGTTTCGGCCTGGCTGTTCAGCGCTACCGAACGCCACGCAGCACTGACGACGGCTTTTTTCAGCGGCCCGGGGCAGAACGTGATTCTCGCCCACCTGGAAAATATCCTGATCATTCAGGTGCGTGAGCATTACCGCAAACAGGGTCTGTACCAAGAGGAGCAAATCCGTGGCGAAGCGGCGGTACGCTGTTTCGTGGGTGCCTTGATAGGGCTGTGGCTGTGGTGGGTGCGCCATGACTACCCAAACTCGGCGCAAGAAATGACCGCGACATTCGACAGTCTGATGAACAATGGTACCTGGCCGCCAGACGATACCGCGCGCCAGTAACCAGGTTACGAGGCGCAGGCCATGATCAAGAACTGCCGGAAGGCCTGTGCCGGTCCCGACAAACGATTATCCGGCAACCATATCAGCCCCAGTTCCATGGGTGGAATAACGTCCACCAGCGGGCGGATTTCAATTTTCTTGCCCTCCAGGGACCAGGCCCGGTAGACCATGTCCGAAAGAATGGTCACGCCGAAACCATGGCCCACCAACCCGCGCAATGCCTCCATGGATGAGGTGCGAAAAGCCACTTTGGGCGCCAGTCCACGGGATTCCCAATAGCGCGAGGTCGAAGCCTCCCCCTCATCGACCGTGGCGAGGATATAGGCGTGCTCGGCGACGTCTTCGAGATTGATCGAGGTGGCGGACATCAACGGGTGCTGACTGGACAACCAGAGTTGTCGGCGAGAGCGAATCAGCACGTGGTGAGCGAACCCCGGCAGGTTTGGTGTGTTGGAGACAATCGTCAGACCCAGGTCAAGGTCGCCGTTGCTCAGGGCTTCTTCAATGCTGTGGCGGTCCATGTCGATCAGGTCGATCTCCACCTGAGGGTAGCTACGTTTGAAGCGTGCCAGCAGCGCGGGCAGAAAATAGCCCAACACTGTGTAAGAGGCGCCCACACGCACGGTGCCTTGCATGGCGTGGCCGAGAAAAAGCGGTTCACTGAGAGCGTCCTGCAGGGTGTCGAGGATGTGCCGCGCATGCTGGGAAAACTTGTTGCCTTCAGCGGTCAGTGACACGCCATGGGGCAGGCGGTCGAACAGACTGACACCCATGGACTGTTCCAGATGCAATACCGCCGCCGTAATCGCCGACTGCGACACATGCGCCTTTAGCGCCGCTTGGGAAAACTGTCCGGCGTCCGCGGCGGCCACAAAATAGCGCAGCTGGCGCATTGAAATATCTCTGCCTTTTGTCATCTGATTTTCTGATACCTACCGTCTGAATATATGAAACAGCTTGCTCCACAGCCTCGGTACACTCGAGACGGGG
>NZ_JBFUKU010000227.1:0-8776 GCF_056400685.1 Pseudomonas sp. P5_A12
CCCAGGCACGCCAGGTCTTTCAGTTCGTCACGGGTCATTGGACCGGTGGTGTCCTGRGAACCSACGGTGGTCATYTTCGGTTCGCAGTARGTGCCYGGACGMACRCCSGYYACGCCGCAYGCCTTGCCGACCATYTTCTGCGCCAGGGTGAAACCCTTGGTGCTTTCRRYYGGRGCWTCMGGYTTSTTGAACAGRTCSRACRCTGGCAGRCCCAGYTCGGCGCGMGCCTTSTCGGTCAGGCCACGGCCGATGATCAGCGGAATACGACCGCCGGCACGGACTTCGTCCARCAGCACMGGGGTCTTCATTTCGAAGGTAGTGATGACTTCGTCGGTACCGTGCTTGCAGACTTTGCCTGCGTGCGGGTACAGGTCGATCACGTCGCCCATGTKCATGTTGGYGACGTCGAATTCGATTGGCAGKGCGCCRGCATCTTCCATGGTGTTGTAGAAGATCGGAGCAATCTTGTTGCCGAAGCAGAAACCGCCAGCACGCTTGTTCGGCACGAAAGGCACGTCATCGCCGAAGAACCACAGCACCGAGTTGGTGGCGGATTTACGCGAAGAACCGGTACCGACCACGTCACCGACGTAAGCGATCGGGAAGCCTTGGCCGCGCATTTCTTCGATCTGCTTCATCGGACCGGTGACGCCTTGGACGTCAGGCACGATGCCGTCGCGAGCCATTTTCAGCATGGCCAGGGCGTGCAGCGGGATGTCCGGGCGGGACCAGGCRTCCGGGGCAGGGGACAGGTCGTCGGTGTTGGTTTCGCCGGTGACCTTGAACACGCGCAGGCTGATCTTGTCGGCCAGTACAGGGCGGTTTTTGAACCACTCGCCGTCAGCCCAGGATTGCAGCACGCCTTTGGCGTGAACGTTGCCGTTCTTGGCGCGTTCAGCGACGTCGTGGAACGCATCGAACATCAGCAGGGTGTGCTTGAGTTCTTCGGCAGCGACCGGGGCCAGTTCGGCGTCGTCCAGCAGGTTGACCAGCGTGACGATGTTGTAGCCGCCTTGCATGGTGCCGAGCAGTTCAACAGCGCGCTTCTTGTCGATCAGAGGGGATTGGGCTTCGCCTTTGGCGAGGGCGGACAGGAAACCGGCCTTTACATAGGCGGCTTCGTCCACTCCAGGTGGAACGCGATTGGTGATCAGGTCAACGAGGAAAGCTTCTTCGCCAGCCGGGGGATTCTTCAGCAGCTCGATCAGGCCTGCAGTTTGTTCGGCGTTAAGCGGCTGGGGAACGATACCCAGTGCTGCACGCTCTTCGATATGTTTGCGGTAGGCTTCAAGCACAGTTATTACCCTCATCAGTGGTCCCAAATGGGTGTCCGGGACGCTCATCCCGAATTGCCGTACTCATGCGCTGCATGGCGTTGTGAGCCATTTAGCCAGAATTACCGACAATTCCTTACAGAAGCTGCTTTCAAAGTTTTACGCCTGCAGAACGGGAGCTGATGAGGGTTGGCGCTGAGCTTTTCCCCGCTGGAAAAACCCTTCGCCAACACCGCTCTGAAGGAACGACTGTGCTCGTGACGCTTTGAAAACAGCTTCTAACGGACATTGGCGCCTTAAAAGGCTGGCTGATTCTACGGCAAAAAGAAATTAAAGGTAAGTTAGGCCTTTAACTTTGAGGGGTGATGAATGTTAGACAAAGGGCTAACATGCGCGCCTGTTCTGCTTTTCCGTGTTTTGCCTACCTATGCCCAATCAGACCATCAAGACCCCCTGCGTCGGCCTTTGCTCCACTGTTTACGGTGACTTGGTGTGCCGTGGCTGCAAGCGTTTCCACCACGAAGTGATCAGCTGGAATGGTTACAACGAGGAGGAAAAGCGCGCGGTATGGCTGCGTCTTGAGCTATTGCTGTCCCAGGTGATGGCCAGCAAGCTGGAGGTTTTCGACCCTCAGCGTCTGCGTTTGCAACTGGAGCAACGCAAAATTCGTTTTGTGCCGCATCAGTCGGAGTATTGCTGGGCGTATCAGCTGATTGCCCGTGGGGCGCGGGTGATCAATAACCTGGAGGCCTACGGGATGGTGCTGATGCCGGAGTTTCGCGACTGGAACCTGCCGGAATTGCGTGATGCCATTGATCGAGAATTTTTCTTGCTGTCTGAAGCGCATTACCAGCGTTACATTGCACCGGGCTTCCTGAAAGACGGCTTTGGCGGCTGAAAGCATCGTCGGAACGCCGCCCGAACCAAGCTCGCTCCCACAGGGGATTAGCGTCGTTCACACGACCAATGTGGGAGCGAGACCGGCTTGCCGGCGATGGCGTCCGCTCCGGCACCACAAACCTTAATGCTGCGCCACTTCATCAAGGTGATCCTCAATCTCCTGCGGCTTGAGCACCAGTACATCGCTCTCCACCTTATCCAGCACCACTTCCGCCGTATTGCCGATCAACGCCCCCGACAACCCTGAGCGCGCCACGGTGCCGATCACGGTCACTGCCGCTTGCAGTTTGTGCACCATGAATGGAATCAACACATCCGCCGGGCCTTCCTCGATATGCAAATGGTCATCGTCGATGTCGAATTCCGCCTGGAACGCCCGGCACTGCTCGCGATAGCGCGCCTCGATGGTTTCCTTGAGCTGGAAGGTCGGGTCGGCCGACGACAGCATCGGCGACGGATGTGCACTGATCACATGCAAATGCCCCTTGGCCAGGCTGGCGATGTCATAACCGTAATCGATGATGGTGTTGTGCAGGTGACGGTGTTCGCCATCGCTATTGCCCACGTCGATCGCGGCCAGAATGACTTTGTCTCTCCAGGAACCGGCCGTTTTCACCAGCAGCACCGGAGTCGGGCATTCACGCAGCAGTTTCCAGTCATCCGGAGTTAGCAGGGCCTTTTTCAGCGGGTTGTCCGGGTAGTGCTGCTTGACCACCAGCCCGCAGCCCTCGGCTTGCTGCACGTCGATGATGGTTTGGTGCAGGCTCTGATTCCAGGCCTGCTCGGTCGTGACGCTGTAGCCGTCGGCTGAAAGCGCGGCCTTGAGCACCCCCAACATGCCGTTGTGATCATGCTTGGGGTCGCCGACAAGCAAGTGCAAATGGGCCTGGGTCACACCGGCAATCAATTTGGCCCGTTTGAGCGCCAGGCTTTCCAAGTGTTCGGGTTCGATGACCACCAGAATGCTGCGAATGGCTTGCATGATCGGGATCTCCATAAACGGGTAAAAAAGCACGGCGTTGCACAACTATAGTTGCTGCTAGCTAACCAGGTACTTGATGCATATCAACGGTTGGCGACTGGTGGTCTGTCGGCAGGCCGGTATAATCGCGCCCTTCATTTTTGAACCCTTTATCCGTGAGCCCCATGATCCTTCCCGAAATTCACGAGTTCCTCGGCTGCCGTACCCCTGACGGCTGGGTGCAGGCCGCACTGGCCGATCAGGAAACGTTGCTGATCGACCACAAGAACTGCGAATTCAAGGCCGCCAGCACGGCGCTGAGCCTGATTGCCAAGTATCACTCCCACGTCGACCTGATCAACCTGATGTCGCGCCTGGCCCGGGAAGAACTGGTGCACCATGAGCAAGTCATGCGCCTGATGAAAAAGCGCAAGATCGAGCTGCGCCAGTTGTCCGCCGGTCGCTACGCCTCGGGCCTGCGCAAAGTGGTACGCAGCCATGAACCGGTGAAACTGGTGGATACGCTGGTGGTGGGGGCTTTTATCGAGGCCCGCAGCTGCGAGCGTTTCGAGGCGCTGGTGCCGCATCTGGATGAAGAACTGGGCAAGTTCTACTTCGGACTGTTGAAAAGCGAGGCGCGGCATTTCCAGGGTTACCTGAAACTGGCTTACCAGTACGGCGACGCCAAGGACATCGCCCAAGTGATCGATAAGGTCCGTGCGGCAGAGCAGGAACTGATCGAGTCACCAGACGTGGAGTTCCGTTTCCACAGTGGCGTACCCGCTGCGGCGTGATGCCTTGTAGTGCCATCGCGAGCAAGCTCGCACCCACAGGGAAATACATTCCAAAATGTGGGAGCGAACCTGCTCGCGATAAGGCCATCAGCACCACCGCAACATCCGCTCAGCGAGTCAAACCCAGGCGTTCGTGCCAGTCGGCGATGGACTCCTCGGGATAAACCTCGAACTGCTGATCACCCGTATGCGCCTCAACCTCTACCCACGGCGCTTTTGAGCCGAGCATCAAATGCGTGTGCTCCGGAGGTACCGGCAGCGCGGTGTCGATGGCGGACGCAAACGGGTGGATCAGTTCCGGCCATTCAGGGCTGAACAGCCACAGTCCCGTACCACAAAGGGCGCAGAAATGCCGTTCGGCGCTGCTGCTGTGCGCCCGTTTATCTCCTTCATCCTTGAGTCGTGCATGGTAAATCGCGATGTGCTTTCGACCGCGTACCTTGAGGCTCTTGGCCTCGCCGCCGAGGTTGATCGCATAGCCGCCACCGCCCTGTGTCTTGCGGCAGATCGAGCAGTAGCAACGCTGATAAGGGTAGGGGTGGGCGCTGTTCAGGCTGAATGACACGGCGCCGCAATGGCAGGAGCCTTCTAGCTGCATGGTCGCCTCCCTCACGTATTGGGCTTATCCGCCAAGTCTAGACTTTCAGGGCTCGGGATGAACGATAACGCGGTTTACCGGGTGGGCACCCGCCACAAATACCAAGCCGCCACCGTCCGATACGGGCTCCACGGCAACCCGATCTCTACCATCTGCTTACGCGTCGGCTGCACTTCCAGCCGCTTCAGTCGGCGATAACCTTCACGCACGCCAAAGTCATCGGCGGGCAAAATGTCCGGTCGTTCGAGGCTGTAAATCAGCAACATCTCAACCGTCCAGCGGCCGACCCCGCGCAAGGTGATCAAGCGCTCGATCAACGCCTCATCTTCCATCGCCAACGCTGTCGCATACTCCGGCACCACGCCGTCCAGCGTCGCTTGGGCAATCCCTTGAATGGTCGCGATCTTGCCCGCCGAAAACCCGCAACTGCGCAGTTGATCGAACCCGGTCGCCAGAATCTGTTCCGGCCGTGGGAATGCCTCCGACGGAAACAACGCCAGCAACCGCCCGACAATCGCATCCCCGGCCTTGGCGTGCAGTTGCTGATAGGCAATCGCCCGCACCAGCGACTCATACGGATYGCGAGCCGCATGGGGTTGGTGCAGACACGGGCCGATGGCGGCGATGTGACGTGCCCAGTCTGCGTCGAGGGACGCTAAAAACCGGGTCGCCGGCAGATAGGGATCGGGCATGGCGATCAAGGGTTTCCGGTCGTTTTCAGCAGGGCGTTAACTTCACCGTAAGTAAACGCCTTGAGGTGGCTGGTATCGAGTTTTCCGGTCTCCAGAAAACTCTTGGCCAGCCCGGCCATGGCGCCATACAAAAACTCGGCGATGCCCGAGCCGGCACTCAAACGCCGCACGCCCAGTGCTTTCAAGGCTTCAAGCGATGGCAATCCCGGCAGGCCCAGCACATTCACCGGCAGCGTGGTGCCGTGGCACAGCGCGGCGATTTCATACTCCGCCGACACTCCCGCGGCAAACAGCCCGTCGGCACCCGCCGCTTGATACAGAGCGGCGCGCTTGAGTGTTTCGGCCACGCGATCTTCGGCCGGCACCAGTCCTCGCAGGTACACATCGGTGCGCGCATTGATGAACAGCTTCACTTTGCGCTGATCGGCCACCTTGCGGGCCACTTCGATCTTGCGCACCAGCAACTCGGGCGCAGACGCGCCGTCCTCGATATTGATCCCGACCGCCCCGGCGGCAATCACCGCCTCAATCACTTGGGCAATCCGCGTCAGGTCATCGGAATAGCCGGCCTCGATATCCACGGTCAGCGGCAGCGAAATCACGCGAGCGATGGACTCGACGGTGGATACCAGACGTTCGAGGGGCAGGGCATTGCCGTCCGCATAGCCATGAGCCCAAGCCACCGCCGCGCTGCTGGTGGCCACGGCTTTGCAGCCCAGTTGCTCGACGATGCGGGCCCCGGTGGCATCCGCGACGTTGGTGAGGATCAACAAGCCTTCGTGGTGCAGTTGGTGGAATTGTGTGTCCATCGAATGTCCTTCCTGATGACAGTTGAGGCAATCAGAACGCGAGTGGTTGGGTCACCTGCATCGCTGCGCTTTCCAGCCGGAGCAGAAACGCCTTGCGCGGTTGTCCTCCACCATAGCCGGTCAGCGAGCCATCCGCACCGATGACCCGGTGGCAGGGCACCACGATGGCAAGCCGATTGTGCCCGTTCGCCAGGCCCACCGCGCGACTGGCGCCGGGTTTGCCCAATAGCCCGGCGATGCTGCCGTAGGTGCTGGTTTTACCGTATGGAATCTTCGCCAGTTCGGCCCAGACCTGCCGGTCGAACTCACTGCCAGGCAGGTGTAGCGCAACAGAGAATTCGGTGAGTTTGCCGGCGAAATACTGCGCCAGTTCCACCTCGATCTGCTGTAGATACGTGTTGTGCCCCGGCGCGACCGCGTAGCCATATCGGTTTTGCAGTTCTTCGACTTCGCGGGTCAATGCCGGACGGTCGAGGAATTCCAGCAGCACCAGCCCACGGCGCTCGGCCATGGCAATCATTGGTCCCAGTGGGGTGGTCAGCCGAGTGAAGAGCAGCGGCTCACTCTGAGCGGCTCGGCCCGGGGTGATGTGGAACGACTTTTGAAAGGCGTCACGGAAACCGCTGAGTGACTCATAACCCGAGTCGAATGCCGCGCTGTCGATGGAATCGCCTTGTTTGATCCCGCCCAACGCCATGCCGAGGCGGCGGGTGCGCAGCCAGGCGTGAAAGGTCATGCCCAAGTGCTGTTTGAACCAGCGCCGCAGTTTCAATGGCTCGATGCCCTCGGCCAGTAACTGGGCGTCGGTCCAGCGCTGCTCGGGATCGGCGTTCACCGACTTCAATAGCCTCTGCACCCAGTYGGGCGCGATGGCCGCAGCGTCCAGCGGCTTGCAGCGCAGACACGCGCGATAACCCGCCGCCAGGCATTCATCGGCGTGCGCAAAGAACTCGACGTTCTCCGGTTTCGGCGAACGCGCCGTACAGCCGGGGCGGCAGAAAATCCCGGTGGTTTTCACGGCCGTGAAGAACACCCCTTCATAGGCAGTGTCGCGTTCGAGCATGGCGCGAACCATTTCGGCGTGGGGCGGCAGTAAAGCGGTCTGTATGTTCATGGGCTGAGCATAAAACCCTGCGGGCGGTGTCTCCACCGGAAAATCGACAAAGAATTTTTATGGCCCTGGGCTACAGTGATCGGGTTACTGATCAGGCTGCCAAACAGGAAGGGATTTCATGCAACCGTTCACGATTCAACACATCGATCACATTGTGCTGCGCGTCCAGGACCTGGAGCGAAGCATCACGTTCTACGCGCAGGTGTTCGGCGCTGAGCTGGTCAAGCGTCAAGACAATCTGGGGCTGGTGCATCTGCGCGCCGGGAGTTCCATGATCGATCTCGTCAGCCTGGACGGTGAGCTCGGGCGCAAGGGCGGCGGTGCCGCCGGCCAAGAGGGACGAAATCTCGACCATGTCTGCCTGCGCATCGAACCCTTCGACGAAGTAGCACTCATCAGCCACTTGCAGTCCTTTGGTCTGGCTCCTGAGAAAGCGGCCAGGCGCTTCGGCGCCGAAGGCTATGGCTTGTCGCTTTATTGCTTTGACCCGGACGGCAATCAGGTCGAGCTCAAAGGGCCGTCCAATGAAAACGTTTGACTCAATTCGTAGCAAACGGCCGCCGTTCCTTGAACCAGGTCAAGGCTTGCTGTTTGAACGCTTCGGCAGGTGGCGTTAACGGGTAGCGTTGGTCATAGGCCAATACGATGCGCTGCGCCGGCAACTCTTCGCGTATGGGACGACAGACCAGCGGCTGACCATCGTAGCTGTGGTCGCCGAACGGCCGGGTGTAGGTCAGCGCCACGCCGAATCCATTGGCCACGAGACTGCGCTGAAACTCGAAACTGTGGGTGCGCTGGACGCTGGCGGGCGAGAGCCCATGGAAGTTGAACAGGTCCAGTACGTGCTGCCAGCTGTGGATTTGGTCAGTGACCACCAGATTGCATTCACTGAGCGCTTGCAGACTGACATGGGGATCGTTTGCCAGCGGGTGATCAGCCGGCAACAGGGCATGGGCCGTCAGTTGGCACAGCTCAGTACATTGCGTGTTTGCCGGCAATCCCAGGTCGTATGTCAACGCCAACTCCAGGGTCCCTTCGGCGAGACGCTTGCCAAGGTATTCAAACCCGCCTTCGCGCATATCGACAGAGACCTGAGGGTAGTCCTGCTGCAGGCGCCTGAGGATCTGTGGCAGGCAATAAGGTGCCAGGTCCTCGTAGCAACCCAACACCAGTTCCCCGGAAAAGTCGCTGCTATCCGTCCCGATTTCCGAAAACGTCCGCGCCTCGGCCAGGACGCGTTTGGCCTGGGCCATCACTGTGTGGCCAAAAGGTGTCAGCGACACGCCGAGCCCACGTTGACGAACAAACAGCGGTTGGCCGAAAAGCTGTTCCAGTTCGGTGATGGCCGTCGATATCGATGGCTGGGAAACGTGCAACTCCTCGGCCGCCAGCGTGAGGTTGCTGTGTTTGGCCGCAGCGAGTGCGTAACGGAGTTGGCGCAGGCTGAACTTCATAAGATTTTCTTCGGTGATACATCAATACATATTATTTTATCATTGTTGAGTGTCATGAAATATTTGTCCTGCGGCCACCTTTATTTCTTGTTGAGGGAGTTTCAGGTCATGACACGCAGTTCGTACACCATTAGTGAAAAAGACATCGACGCCTTTCAGCGTGATGGGGCGGTTTGCCTG
>NZ_JBFUKU010000228.1:0-8765 GCF_056400685.1 Pseudomonas sp. P5_A12
CCTGAGTACAGTGAACACATTGATGTAGTGCTCGCCGAAGCTCATCCAGAAACGCACGTTGGGCACGCCGAGGTTTTTCGACAGCGAGTGCACTTCATCGTGGCCGGTCAGGTACAGGTTCTGCGCCCCGACGACCGGCAAGTCGTCAGTGCGTTTGACTTCGAACATGGTGTTGCTGGTCCACTGGCTGTTCTGCCAGCTCCACACCTGTCCGGTGAACTCGCGGAAATTGATTTCCGGGTCGAAATTGGTGGCGAAATACTTGCCATGGGAACCGGCGTTGACGTCGAGAATGTCGATCGAGTCAATGCGGTCGAAATACTGTTGTTGCGCCAGTGCTGCATAGGCATTGACCACACCCGGGTCGAAACCCACACCGAGAATGGCGGTGATGTTCTTCTCTTTGCACTCTTCGAGGTGGTTCCACTCGTAGTTGCCATACCAGGGCGGCGTCTCGCAGATTTTGCCCGGTTCTTCGTGAATGGCGGTGTCCAGGTAGGCCACGCCGGTATCGATGCAGGCACGCAGCACCGACATGTTGAGGAACGCGGAACCGACGTTGATGACGATCTGCGATTCGGTTTCGCGGATCAGCGCCTTGGTCGCTTCAATGTCCATTGCGTTCAGCGAGAACGCCTTGATTTCAGCGGGCTGTTTGAGGCTGCCCTTGGCCTTGACGCTATCGATGATGGCCTGGCATTTGGAGATGTTGCGCGACGCGATAGCAATACGACCGAGTTCATCGTTGTGCTGCGCGCACTTGTGGGCCACCACCTTGGCGACACCTCCTGCGCCAATGATAAGTACGTTCTTCTTCAATTTATCTATCTCTCCTTCTCAGCCAGCTTACGAAAGGCTGGACATGTAGTCGTTGTAACCAAACTCACGAACCACCTCGACACTACCGTCGAGTTGTTTCACTACGATGGACGGCATTTTCAGGCCGTTGAACCAGTTCTTCTTGACCATGGTGTAACCCGCTGCGTCGATGAACGACAGCCGATCCCCGATGGCCAGCGGACGATCGAATTGATATTCACCGAAAATATCTCCGGCCAGGCAGGATTTGCCGCACACCATGTAAGTGTGTTCGCCCTCGCTCGGCGCCAGCTTGGCATTCAGGCGATAGATCAGCAGATCGAGCATGTGGGCTTCGATGGAGCTGTCCACGACCGCCAGGTGCTTGCCGTTGTAGAGGGTGTCGAGCACGGTGACTTCCAGGGACGCACTCTGAGTGATGGCCGCTTCGCCCGGTTCAAGGTAGACCTGCACGCCGTATTTTTGCGAGAAGGCCTTCAGGCGAGCGCAAAACGCGTCCAGCTTGTAGTCGTCACCGGTGAAATGGATGCCGCCACCGAGGCTGACCCACTCGACCTTGTGCAGCAGATGACCGAATCGCTCTTCGATGGTGCACAGCATCTGGTCGAACAGATCGAATTCGCCGTTCTCGCAGTTGTTGTGGAACATGAAACCGGAGATCTGCTCGATGACCTGCTCGATTTTCACCGGGTCCCACTCGCCCAGACGGCTGAACGGCCGCGCCGGGTCGGCCAGCAAGTAATCCGAGCTGCTCACCTGCGGATTGACCCGCAGACCGCGCACCTTGCCTGCTGAAGCCTCAGTGTAGCGCTGCAACTGGCTGATGGAGTTGAAGATGATCTTGTCGCAGTTCTCGAGCATCTCCTCGATCTCGTCGTCGGCCCAGGCCACGCTGTAGGCGTGGGTTTCGCCCGCGAACTTCTGTCGACCGAGCTTGAGCTCGTAAAGCGACGACGACGTGGTGCCGTCCATGTATTGCTGCATCAGGTCGAACACCGACCAGGTGGCGAAGCACTTGAGTGCCAGAAGCGCCTTGGCCCCGGACTGCTCGCGCACATAGGCGATCTTCTGCATGTTCGCCAGCAGCTTTTGTTTATCGATAAGGTAGTACGGCGTTTTGATCATTTCGAGGCGCCTCCGGCAAGGCCAGCCAAAAAAAGGATGCGCATTGTGCCTTCACTGGCGATATATCGAAAGTACAGAAAGTGCTCTCGACGCGAAGTTTGGCGCTCTGGTCTTCACGGTGACGGCGCAAGAGAAGGCAATCCGAGAAAAACATCCCTCAATCATAAGAGTGAAATATTTCAGTCACATTTCTGCGCGACACTATTGTTTCACTTTTAAGACAGCCAATCGCACATCCTGTGTAGCTTGACTAAATCAGCAGTCAACGACGGGTGCACCTGTACTTACGGCACTACAAGGAGGTCAACGATGCGATGCTCAACTGATGAGATACGCCACCAGATCCTGGACGCTGAACCCGTATTGAAACGGCTGGATATCGAGATGGAGGGGATTGAGTTTGATCCGCTGCTACCTTCAAGTGTCACCGCTGCCTGCGCCAGGGTAGATCGAGTGATTGAGCATCTGTTGGCCCGGTTCAAAGCAAACCCCATCCTCGGGCCGTTAACCAAAGAACTGAAGTCGCAATACATCGACGGTATTCAAGCGAGGGTCGCGCACGCCAGGAATGGCCAATGACTTAAACTTTTCGTCGACAGCGACCCGTTCTTAAACCCGTAAGCATTTGGTGTTTATCGGGTGATTCGGCAGCTATTTGAACGAGCAAGGCTCGCATCAGGGGAGGTAACAGGAAGGTTCTAACGCTCCTGCTATGCTCCATCCACCGTTCATTGACACAGGTCCAAACAGTGAACGGCAAATTCCTGATAATGATTTTTTCAGATTTTAGGTAGGCTTGAATGACGCCCCAGCTCTTCTCGGTTCACGGTCTCGTGAGTTTTACCCTTGCCATTCTCCTGCTTTTCCTCGGCAAAACCCTCGTTCAAAAAAACGCCCTACTCCGTCAATACTGTAYTCCCGAATCGGTTGTCGGCGGCTTCATCTGTGCGGCGGTGACGTCCTTGCTGTACTTCGGTCTTAATATCGAGGTCGAATTCGATCTGCAAGTTCGCGACACCCTGTTGCTCTATTTCTTTGCCGGCATTGGCTTGAAATCGGACATGCGCCAACTGCTCAAGGGCGGACGCCCGCTGCTGATCCTGCTGATGCTCGCCGGGGTGTTCATCGTCCTGCAAAACGCGCTGGGCATGGGCGTGGCCGAGGTCTTTGGACTCGATCCCAAGGCGGGTTTGATGGTGGGTTCCATTTCCCTTACGGGCGGGGCCGGCACCACCCTGGCCTGGGCACCGCTTTTCATCGAAAAGCTGGGCATCAGTAACGCCCATGAACTGGGCATGGCCAGCAACACCGTCGGCCTGATTGCCGCTTGCGTGATCGGCGGTCCTATCGCCAACCGACTGATACGTCGTTATCAACTGAAGACTTCCGGGGATGCGGCGCTGGAAGTCGGCATTATGGAGGATCAACCGAACAATTCATTGAATTACTACGACGTACTGTGGGCGTGGATGTGGCTCAACCTGACGCTGATGCTCGGCTATGGACTCAACTTGCTGTTGGTCGATGCCGGCATCACCCTGCCAAAATTCGTCAGCTGCCTGTTCGCGGGCATCGTCATTCACCACATCGTTTTTGCATTGGTGGGTGATCAGCGTCTGAAATCCTGGAGCGGCGCGAGCCTGGGGCTGTCGCTGATTTCCGATATTTGCCTGGGCATGTTTTTGACCATGGCCCTGATGGGGCTTCAGTTATGGCAGCTGAATGGCGTGTTGCTGTTCATTGTGTGCGCCTTGACCCTGCAAATCCTGCTGACGGTGCTCTATACGTATTTTGTGGTCTTCCGCTTTATGGGGCGCGATTACGAGGCCAGCGTGATTGCTTCCGGATTCGGCGGGATTGCCCTCGGTTCCACAGCGACGGCCATCGTCAACATGACGACCGTGACGCAAAAGTACGGGGCCGCCCACCAGGCCTTCCTGATCGTGCCGCTGGTGTGTGGCTTTTTCATTGACCTGGTCAATGCCGTGATCATCGGCATGTTCAGTGGAATCTAGCGACCGCCGCCCGCGTTGATCGCAGTTTCAGCGTTTTTCAGCGTCCTGCGGGTTGCTAATCAGGCCATTTCAGAGCAATTTTTTTGACGCAATGCGTTACTGGGGGCACAGGTTGGAAGAGACAGACCTGCCCCCCAAGCCTGTTCACGGAACACGGCGAAAGGGCTTCATTGGCTCATAAATGGGTAGAAATAATGTTCGATAACGATCTGTTGACTGCTGCCGAGCGCGCGGCGATCAATGCCGCGATGCAGGAGCCCGCGCTATTGGCTCAAAAAGTCTTGATCGTTGAGGATGACCCGTGCACTCGCGAGATGCTGGCCGACATTCTTCAAGTCAATGGCATCTTGTGCCTTGAGGCTAGAAATGCGCCCGAAGCCATGCATTCGTTGAGCATCGACAGTTCAATTGGATTGGTCATTACCGATTTGCGCATGCAACCGCTCAATGGCCTGGAGTTGATTTCAAACATCCGCGACTCGGAGTGGGCCGACCTGCCCATTGTGATCATATCTGGAGATGCTGGAGTTCGAGATGCCATCGAGGCCATGCGTTTGAGTGTCGTGGACTTTCTTCTGAAGCCGATCAATCCGGATGAACTGATCACCCTGGTTAACCTTCAACTGGGTATTGGCCCAGTCGAATGTCCCTAGTCATCAGCAGCGATCATTCACTCAATCACTTTTGCATACACCGATCGATCAACATTCCCGCCGGATAGAATCACCCCTACCCGTCTTCCCGCCAAGGCCGCCGCACCGGCCCCTTCCGCAAGGTTGTGGGTGTCGGTGTAATACATACGCATGGCCTCGGCAATCTGCTCCTCGCTGACTTCAGATTGGCTGATTTTTCTTCCCGTCGCACGGCGTTGGGCCCTGGGGAATTGGGTTCTTGCCGATCGGCAGTATCGAGCGCAGGCAGATTTGGCATTTCAAGCCTGCAAATAACGCAACACCGACTCGCAAATCATCGTCCGATGCCGCTGTTTGATAGTTTCGTCAGGCAAGTCGATCTGAAAAATCTCTCCAAAGGTATGACGGTTCGAGACGCGATAGAAGCAGAACGAACTGATCAGCAGATGCACATCCAGCGGCTCAAGACCGGAGCGGAATAAGCCTTCTTCGGCTCCTCGCGACAAAATCACGCCCAGTGCGTCGAGCACGGAGTTGTTCATCGCCTTGATTGCAGCGGAGCGTTTTACGTACTCGGCGTTGTGAATGTTCTCGATGCTGACAATGCGCACGAAATCGACGTTGCGGTCATGGTGATCGAAGGTAAATTCCACCAGTCGACGAATGGCCTCGACCGGCGCCAGCTCGGTCAGGAGCAAACGGTTTTCGGTGTTGCGGATGCCTCCGTAGAGTTTTTCCAGCGCTTCAACGTACAACTGCTCCTTACTGCTGAAGTAGTAATAGATCATGCGTTTTGAGGTGTGGATGCGCTCGGCGATGGCGTCGATGCGCGCACCGGAAAGCCCCTGTTGGACAAACTCAGCGATTGCCTCTTGAAGAATGTTCTCCCGGGTCTTTTTCGGATTGTTTTTGCGGCTTTTGCGAGGCTCGACGATGGGTTCGCCCGGCGCTTCGGAGCATTCTGAAGTCATTGTCATTGCGGGCTCACGGCCTTCTATGGCTATTATCCTTGGCGCCTGAATCTGTACGGAGATTGGAGGGGCAAGACCATTCGCACCAACGAACACCCGCTGATTTGACACCTGCTCAGGAACGGGTCACTGAGCGGGCGTCACATCGGCAGGCATGCCAGCACACCCTTGCGGTATATGCATGACACTTCAGATCATTGAGCCGAGCGTACCTTGGCAATTTCTTCGTACATCATTGCCACCAGGTCAGCGTTCAGGCTCTTGGAGAACTTATCTATAACCGGCTGTACCCGTGCGCGGAAACGGTCCTTCTCCTCAGGAGAAATATCATTGACCGCAACCTTGCCTTCGATCGCAGCGCGCGCCTTGTCCATGCTGGCAGCCGTTACTTCGCGTTGGAACTTCTGCGCTTCGGCAGCCGCTTCACGAATCAGCGCCTTCTCCTCGTTGTTCAAAGCATTCCAGGTCTTCTGACTAATAATCAGCGACTGCGGGTTGAAGATATGGCCCGTCACCGATACATATTTTTGTACTTCAAAAAACTTATTGCTCTCAATCACGGTAAAGGGATTTTCCTGACCGTCGATGGTGTTTTGCTCAAGACCGGTATAGACCTCAGGGAATGCCATCGGCACTGGGTTTGCACCCAGGGCAGAGAAGGTTTCCAAGTAGATTGGCGACTGGATCACACGGATCTTCAGACCCTGCATGTCCTCCATCTTGGTCACCGCATGTTTGTTGTTGGTCAGCTGGCGAAAACCCAGATCCCAATAACCTAAGCCAACCAGGCCTTTACTATCCAACTGTGCGGCCAACTTTTCCCCGACCGGCCCGTCGATCACCGCGTGTGCTTCCTTTACATTGTTAAAAAGAAAGGGGAAATCAAGCATCGCAAAATCAGCGGCCTGGGAGGCCAGAATACCGGAGTTGAGCACGGTAATATCCAGCGTGCCGCCTTGCAGGGCGGAAACAGTCTGCACGTCTCCCCCCAAGGTACCGCCCGGGAACAGCCGTACCTTGAGTTTTCCTGCGCTCTTCTCGCTGAGCAGATCGGCAAATTTCTGTGCGCCCTGGCCTTGCGGGTGCTCTTTGACATTCTGGAAAGCGAAACGCAGCGTGCGCTCGCGAACTTCATCAGCGTGACTGACAACACTGCCCAGAAGTAGTCCAGTAGCACATGCGCTGGCAAGCAAGGTCTTCATCAATTTCTTCATCTTATTCTCCGTTTATTATTGTTAGATGTCGCATTACTACAGTTTCCACCGGTATTACCCTGCGAAAAATTTCAGCGGCCCCAGGACCAGTTGCGGAAACAGCACCAGCAGGAACAGCACCGTAAGTTGCGCAAGCAGGAAGGGCCAGACACCCCGTATGATTTCATCCATCCCTATCTTGGATACTCCGCATACCACGTTGAGCACCGTGCCTACAGGAGGGGTGATCAGGCCAATCGCGTTATTAATCAGAAACAGAACACCGAAATAGACCGGGTCGATACCTGCCTGGGTAACCGCGGGCATCAGCACTGGAGTCAGGATGAGGATGGTCGGCGTCATGTCCATGACTGTGCCGACCAGAATGACCAGCAACATAATCACGACCAACAGTAGGGTCTGATTACTCATGAACGGTTCAAGGATCGCTGCCAACTGACCAGGCAGATCGGCAATAGTCACAAGCCAGGACGAAACCATAGCGGCAGCCACCAGCAGCATCACCACAGAGGTGGTCTTGGCCGATGACAGAATAAGCTCAAACAACTGGCTGACTTTTAATTCCCGGTAGATCACCAGCGCCACGAAGAGCGAATAGACCGCCGCCACCACCGCCGCTTCTGTAGGCGTGAAGATGCCGAATTTGAGACCGAATACAATGATCAGTGGCAGGCCCAGTGCCCAACTGCCGTCGATCAATGTACGCAGCACTTCGGCACGCGAACGCTTGGGTGGCGTCTCGACATTCTCGCTACGGGAGATAAACCACCAGGCGATAGCCAGCGCCGCCCCCAGCATAATGCCCGGCACAATACCTGCGAGAAACAGCTTKGAGATCGAGACTCCGGACGCGACGCCGAAGACAATAAAACCGATGCTCGGAGGGATGATAGGCGCAATGATGCCACCGGCAGCGATCAATCCGGCCGAGCGACCGCGGTTATGCCCTGCCAGTACCATCATTGGCACCATCAATGCCGCCAGCGCTGCAGCATCCGCTACCGCTGAACCGGAGAGCGAGGCAAGCAGGCAAGAGGCGATGATCGCTACATAGCCAAGACCGCCACGCTTATGCCCGACCAGCGCCATGGCAATATTGACGATACGCTTGGACAGGCCACCAGCATTCATGATTTCGCCGGCTAACATAAAGAAAGGTACGGCCATCAGAGGGAAACTATCGGCGCCATTAAGCAAATTCTGCGCGATGATCTGTGCGTCGAACAAATCCAGGTGGAACATCAACGCTACACTGACCAACAGTAAAGCAAAGGCAATCGATATACCTAAAGCCATGGTACCGAGCAGCGAGCCCAGGAAAATAGCTAGCGTCATGGGCGGGTGCTCCCGGAATTGCCATGTTGCGCAGTCTGCTTGCTTGCCTCACCAACATCGCCGACTTCGCCCCTCCCCCATTCTTCTTCACCGTGTTTGTTGAAGAGCACCAGATAGAGTTCGTAAACGATGATGACGGCGGCACTGGCACCGAATACCAGACCTGCACCATAGAACAGTCCCATGGATAGGCCTGATGCTGGAGCGACCACATCCAGGTTGATCACTGCCTGCTGCCAACTGCCGCTGAAGATCAGCCAACAGACAAACAGCGATAGCATATGTCCTACCACCAGACAGACACGCTTACCCAAGGGAGGAAGCCGCTTGACCAGGCTGTCCATGCCAAGGTGGGCACGTTCCTTGAGTGCCACAATGGAACCGAGAAAGATCATCCATACGAAAAACCAGCGCGACAGCTCTTCAGACACACTGATACCGGAATTGAAGGCGTAGCGTAGAACTACGTTTCCGAAAACCAGCACGATCATCGAAATCATGCAAAGCACAATTAACAGTTTCAACAGTTTGAAATACAGACCCACTATTCTTTTCATTATTAGAATCTCTCAGACTTTTTATTGCAGCAGGCCTCGCGACGCGACAGCACCAACGAAAGGTTGGCCAATATCGGGTCGTAGAATTACCTGAGGG
>NZ_JBFUKU010000229.1:0-8714 GCF_056400685.1 Pseudomonas sp. P5_A12
CGGCCTTTTCGTGCGCTGGCGTATCAATCGGCATGCCAACGCGTCCGACGCGCGAGCTGATGTCTATGTTTTTGACATTTGAAACGGCCAGCGCTTCATCGTAGCCACTGAAGTAGTTGGTCAGTCGGCCGCAGTGGTTGAAGATCGGAATCATGTCCGAGTTGTTTAGCTCAAAGCACTCGGAGGAGATATCCGCCGCAAACAACACCAGTTGGCCGATGCGCCAGTCATTGGCCAGGTCCGCATTACGAGTTTTATCGACCGCGCGTACGGCCTCACGCACCACGAAGGCGCCCATGGAGTGGGCCATGATGTGGATGTTTATGGGGCAGTCTTTTAGCGTGTAGTTGGCAAACGGAATGATGCCGCCAGTTACTAACAGCGTGGCGGCTTCCTGAGCTTCCGAGCGATCATACAGATACAGTTCAGCGCTGCCCGCACTGGGCCAGTCGAAGCCAATGACCATGCAGTTGTATTTGCGTTTTTTCAGTTCGCTCTCGACCAATCGCTGGCGCTTGAGTGCTTCTTTTGAATCGGTATTGTAGCCATGAACGAAAAAAACAATATCCAGTTCTTTTCCGGGTTTGGTGCCTGGAGGGTTCGCTTGTAGGACGATCAGATCCAGCCACTGTTTGACGGTACTTACCTGATCTGAAGGAGTGGGCTCGGCGGCGCCACTGGACACTTTCAAATATGAAACGGCGCCGGTGCGATTACTAAACCTGTTCTGACCAGAAACCTTGGCGCGTGTGCCCAAAACAAAACTGTCCATGCATGTTGTCCTGTGCTGTTGGTCGAACACCGTCGAGGGTCGAATAGGACGTTAACCTCAAAGCTCCAAACCTTCCTGCACGACCGAAAGCAGATTGTTTTCCGTCAGTGCAACCGCATCCAGTTGTTGTCCTGCCTGCTCGATGACCTGTAACCACCAATGCGTCTCGCCATGCTCGCCGACGGTACGCAGCAATGCGAGCTCTTGGCCTTTGGAATGTATCTCTACACGGCCTTCGCCATCGTCGGTGAAGCGCGCGACCGGGTCGAAAGTCAGGGTGTGGTGGTTGCCTTCGATCACCAGTTGGTCGATGGCGTAGTCAAACGTTTCCCCCTCCGGATCGCTCTCGAATACGTGCGTGGGATTGTGCCGCAAAACCAGCCCGACCTCCGTCAGCGGCAGCAGCCAGTTCTCAATCTGGCGATACAGTTCGTAAACCTGGCTCGGCCAGCTATCGATCGCCTGATCGGCGTGGGTAGCCCCGGTGTGTTTCAACTTCGTGGCGAGCTCGTCTGCCTTACTCATGTCGATTCCTTATCATGATGTAAGAGTAATCGTAGCTCTTTCAGCGCTATCCGGGTTTTGCCTTGGGTCATATCCAAACACCCCGACAACCGGTCGTCCGCCTGTCAGTTCTCATTCGATCGTCTAGAGTTCCGTTAGCTCTGCCGAGCCCGGTAGCGCCCCCCATCGCAAGGACGATCGCCTAAATGTTGATGACTCAAGTATTGACAGCCGTTGCACTAACGCTTGCGGCCGGCGCCGTTTTTCCCCTGGTCAGTCAGGCTCAACCGAAAGTTACGCCCGAAGAGGCGCATGCCATTGGCGTTGAGGCTTACCTGTATTTTTATCCGCTGTTGACCATGGACATCACCCGCAAGCAGTTCACCAATATCGAACCCGGCAAAGAGTTCGGTAAAGGCCCGATGAACATGTTTGTGAGTGTGCCGCAGTACCCACCCGCGAGTTTCAGAGGGGTGGTGCGGTCGAACTTCGATACGCTGTATTCCATCGCCTGGCTCGACTTGACTAAAGAGCCATTGGTGATTTCCGCGCCGGACACGGCGGGGCGTTTTTATCTGTTGCCGATGCTGGACATGTGGAGCGACGTTTTTGCGTCGCCCGGTTGGCGCACGACCGGTACTCAGGCTAGTCAATTTCTGGTGACGCCACCGGGCTGGACCGGAACGGTGCCCGTTGGTTTGAGCCATTTGCCGGCACCGACGTCTTTCGTCTGGATCATTGGTCGGACCAAGACTGACGGGGAAGCCGACTACGCGGCAGTGCACGCCATTCAGGCGGGTTACACCGTGACACCGTTGTCGCAGCTGGGTAAAAAAACTGAACCGGTCACTGTGAAAATCGACCCGACGGTGGACATGGAAACGCCGCCGAAAACTCAGGTCGATACAATGTCGGCCGCCAATTATTTTGCCTACGCCGCCGAACTGCTCAAAGTGAATCCTCCTCACCTCACCGACCAGCCTATTCTGGCGCAGATGCAACGCATCGGTATCGAGGTAGGCAAATCGTTCAACGTTGAGGCATTGGATCCGGCCGTTAAAGCCGCGCTGCAAACCGTACCAGCAGAAGCGCAAACGCTGATGAAGTGGAAGGTTGCCACGCTCGCTACGGTGGTCAACGGCTGGTCAATGAATACCGACACCATGGGCGTCTATGGCAACTACTACCTAAAGCGCGCGATCGTGGCACAGGTCGGGTTGGGGGCGAACTTGCCCGAGGATGCCATTTATCCGCTGAACATGGGCGATGAGCAGGGCAAGCCACTTGATGGCGCCAACAAGTACGTGCTGCATTTCGATAAAAGTGAAGTACCGCCGGTGAACGCTTTCTGGTCGATCACGTTGTACGATCCAGAAGGGTTCCAGGTGGGCAATACACTCAACCGTTTTGCGGTCAGTAGCTGGATGCCGTTCAAGACCAACGCCGACGGTTCGCTGGATATTTTTTTCCAGTACGAAAGCCCCGGAAAAGACCTTGAGGTCAATTGGCTTCCCGCACCTAAAGGTCCGTTCAACTTGACCATGCGCTTGTATGGCCCGAAACCCGAGGCGTTGACCGGGAAGTGGAATCCGCCCGCGGTCAAACGAGTGTGATGGACTTGTAGCGAACAGGCCATGAGCAGCTTCATGGCCTGTTTTTTTTCATTCAGCTGCCGGTTCCACCCCCGGCACCTTTAATCGCCTGCTACGTTTGCCACGGCAACTGTCATTACTTACTCCTGTCACAACTGGATACCGCCAATCCGTAGCGAGCGTCGGACCATGAAGTACCTGAAAATAGCCACCTTCAATGTCAACGGCTTGCGAGCGCGTCTTCCCAATTTGCTGGCGTGGCTGGAACGGGAGAAACCGGATATTGCGTGTTTGCAGGAGCTCAAGTCGGTCGACACGGCCTTTCCAGTCGCCGAACTCGAAGCGGCCGGTTACGGCGCCATCTGGCAGGGTCAGTTGTCGTGGAACGGGGTGGCGATTCTGGCGCGAGATACGCAACCTTTGGAGAGTCGACGCGGTTTGCCAGGTGACGACAAGGATACCCAAAGTCGCTATCTGGAAGCGGCGGTGCACGGCGTGTTGGTGGGGTGTCTGTACTTGCCCAATGGCAATCCGCAGCCGGGGCCGAAGTTCGACTACAAACTGGCATGGTTCGAACGACTGATCGCCTATGCCAGGGATCTGCAAAGCAGCGAGCATCCGGTGGTGTTGGCTGGCGATTACAACGTAGTGCCTACAGACCTGGACATCTACAACCCGCGCTCCTGGCTCAAGGATGCGCTGCTGCAACCGCAAAGCCGCGAGTGTTATCAACGCTTGCTGGATCAGGGGTGGACAGACTCCTTGCGTCATCTGTACCCGGAGGATCGGCTATACACCTTCTGGGATTATTTCCGACAGCACTGGCAGAAAAATTCAGGGCTGCGCATTGATCACCTGTTGCTGAACCCGGCGCTCAGCCCTTATCTGCAAGAAGCGGGGGTCGATGCCTGGGTGCGTAATGAACCGCATGCCAGTGATCATGCGCCAACGTGGATTCGCGTCGGCTCGCGCAAGCGGCATTAACATTGATCAGTTCGGCGATTGGCGAAATCAATTGTCAGTTGAACCGCTTTATCCCTTATACATGGCGGCCATCGGCGGAGAGATCCGCGGCCCCATGCATAAGGACTGAGCAATGAGCGAGCCACGCCTGACCCACCTTTCGTTGTATCTGCTGCGTCTGGGTTTCGACGCACCCCCGACGCCAACCCTCGAGACCTTGCGCCAGTTGCAACTGCGCCACACCGGTGAATTCGCGTTCGAAAACCTCACCACGTTGTCGGGCGAGCCGGTGCTGATTGACTTGCCGTCCATCGAACAAAAAGTCCTGTACGACGGTCGAGGTGGTTACTGCTACGAGCTCAACAACCTGTTCCTGGCGTTGCTCCAGGCATTAGGCTTCAATGCTCGAGGCATCACCGGCCGGGTAGTGATGGGGCAGCCCGAAGGCGCGTGGACCGCTCGCACACACCGCTTGAGCCTGGTCACGCTGGACGGCGTGCGTTACATCACTGACGTCGGCTTCGGCGGCATGGTCCCCACTGCACCGCTGATGCTCGATACCGAAGCCGAGCAACTCACCCCCCATGAGCCGTATCGCATTGAACGGCATGAAGACGGCTACACCCTGCGCGCCAACGTCGGCGGCGAGTGGCGGGCGATGTACATCTTCGATCTGCAACGCCAGGAGGACATCGAYTACACCGTCGGCAACTGGTATGTCTCGACCCATTCCGAGTCGTCGTTTGCCAAGCAACTCATGGTTGCCCGGACCGGGGAGGGCTGGCGCCGTACGCTGAACAACGGCAATTTTGCGATACACCGGGTCGGCCGCGAAAGCGAACGGCGGCAGGTGATTGATGTGGATGAGTTGATCGGTTTGCTGAAGGATGAGTTCGGGATCCGGGTGCCGGAACATGAGGGATTGAAGGTCATGCTTGAGCGATTGATTCGCTCAAGCTGAGCCCGTGTTTTTTGACGTTTCACAGGGGTAGGCTCAAGGCGCCATCACCCGATGAATTTCACTGAGAACCTCGGTTAATTTCTTCTCGAGGTTCTTCAGTTCGCGTGCGGTTATCCCTTCTTTGAAATGCCCGGCATTCGCAACAGCCGTGCGCTGATCGAGCTCAGCGGTTGTTTTCCCGTGGTTGAGCAACGCCTGACGCAAGGTGTTATTGATCACTGTCTGATAGCCAAATCCCTCGCTCTCGGCGAGTGAGCGAGCCGCCTCTATGACGGCATCATCGAGCATGATGGTGATTCTGGTTTTGCCTTTGCTGGAGGCAACAGCCCCGCGCTTGGCATTGCTGAAGTCGTATTCGTCTTTCATCGGTCAATCCTCCATGTACCGGCGGCGCTCGTTTTTGGTCGCGATGCGCGCGGAAATTATTCGAACGAAATTCGGATCTCGATAGGTGTACGCAACGACCAGCAAGCGACCTTTGGCGTCCATCCCCATGATGACCCACCGTTGTTCATCATGGTGGTGGTCTTGAAACGTAAGCGCTCGCTCGTCATAGAAAACCGGCTCTGTTTCTGAAAGGCTGATGCCTTGGTGCTTCAATTTGTTGGCTGYGTTTTTTGCCTTGTGAAACTGAATTTCGAATGGCTTCATTATGCATACTTTATATGTATAAGCGAGAGGCGACCGTGCCGGCGGTCACTTGGACTACCAAAGGCTAGTGGGGAATGTGGAAGGGCTGCGTCAGGATGTATTTCAAAAGTTTTGAAGGTGGGAAAGCCGCACAGATTCGGAGGAAATGAATGGCTGGTCATAATCCGGATGATAAGTTGTATACAACTCTATAGACATTTATCCTTGATCTTGAATACAGTGTGCGCATAACAAAAATCAGGGAACCCCCCAACCATGAAAACGCCCCATGTTTCACACCAACGGCCTGAGGATGAAAACCTTGGGATCGGCGCGAATATGGCTTACGGCCTGCAACATGTTCTGACCATGTACGGCGGCATCGTCGCGGTGCCTTTGATCATTGGTCAGGCCGCCGGGCTCTCGCCGGCGGACATCGGTTTGTTGATTGCTGCTTCATTGTTTGCAGGGGGGCTGGCGACATTACTCCAGACCCTTGGTTTACCATTTTTCGGTTGTCAGTTGCCGCTGGTACAGGGCGTATCGTTCTCTGGCGTCGCGACCATGGTGGCGATTGTCAGCAGTGGCGGAGAGGGCGGGTTTCAGTCGATTCTCGGGGCGGTGATTGCCGCATCGTTGATTGGCTTGCTGATCACGCCGGTGTTCTCGCGCATCACCAAGTTCTTCCCGCCGCTGGTCACGGGCATTGTGATCACCACCATCGGTCTGACGCTGATGCCGGTGGCTGCACGCTGGGCCATGGGCGGCAATAGCCACGCTCCGGACTTCGGCAGCATGGCGAACATTGGTCTGGCCGCAGTGACGCTGATGCTGGTACTGCTGTTGAGCAAGATAGGCAACGCGAGCATCTCCCGATTGTCGATTCTGCTGGCGATGGTCATCGGCACGGTCATCGCAGTGTTCCTTGGTATGGCCGACTTCTCGTCTGTCACTCAAGGTCCGATGTTCGGCTTCCCGACGCCGTTCCATTTCGGCATGCCGACCTTCCACTTCGCCGCCATTCTGTCGATGTGCATCGTGGTGATGGTGACGCTGGTGGAAACCTCGGCGGACATCCTCGCCGTCGGTGAAATCATCGGCACCAAAGTTGACTCCAAGCGGCTGGGCAATGGACTGCGCGCTGACATGCTGTCGAGCATGCTCGCGCCGATCTTCGGTTCGTTCACCCAAAGCGCCTTCGCCCAGAACGTCGGGCTGGTGGCGGTGACCGGGATCAAGAGTCGCTTCGTGGTTGCCACCGGTGGTTTGTTTCTGGTGATCCTCGGCTTGCTGCCCTTCATGGGCCGGGTCATCGCGGCGGTGCCGACGTCTGTCCTTGGCGGCGCCGGTATCGTGCTGTTCGGCACCGTGGCGGCCAGTGGTATTCGTACGCTGTCAAAGGTTGACTACCGCAACAACGTCAACCTGATCATCGTCGCCACCTCCATCGGTTTCGGCATGATCCCGATCGCAGCACCGAGCTTCTACGACCACTTCCCAAGCTGGTTCGCGACCATCTTCCACTCGGGCATCAGCTCGTCGGCGATCATGGCCATCGTGCTCAACCTGACCTTCAACCACCTCACGGCCGGTAACTCGGATCAGCAGTCGGTGTTTGCGGCCGGTACAGAGCGTGTGCTGCGTTACCAGGATCTGGCAGCGTTGCGTGAAGGGGATTACTTTAGCGAAGGCAAACTGCATGACTGCGACGGGAAAGAAATCCCCGTGGTGGAGGCGGACCATGGGCATGGAGAACCGCGTGCGGCGCATGCGAAAAGCAGTGAGCATGTCTGACCACACTCAAGGCATGGAAATATAAACAAGGCGTCCTTCGGGACGCCTTTTTAATGCCTGGTTTTTATTGCTTGAGCCTGTTTTGTCCTTGCTGCCGAACAAGTCTGCGGCGCGTCTTTCGGAGCTCGGCGCTACCGCACCTCGTCTGTCATTGTCGTCAAATGTTAAGTCCCTGACGTCAAATGAAAAGCGGCTGGCTTATCCGTGACGATACTGACGTCGTTACCGAATTCGAAGAAAAACCCCGTTACATATCGAGTCCGATCCTCCGCTGCCTTGGCGGGGCTGTCAGTTGCATCTCATTAAAACAATTATAGAGAGCGCAGAATGAAGTTCAGTTTTATAGATAACAGCAAGCCGAGCCGCCGGCGCGTTCTTCGCGATGCCTTCACCCTGGCGGTGGCGGCTTCGCCATTGGCAAGCCTCGCCAAGGCAGCCGAGGAAACCAAGGCGGTTGATGAAACTGCCGAAGAGGTGACTTTTGCTGCGGGTCCACGGCCGCTGGTGCAATACCCGCAAAAACGCCCTTTGACCCTGGTGACCACTCGTCCGCCGCACCTGGAGACGCCGTTCCCAGTCTTCAACGAAGGCCCCATCACGCCGAATGACGCGTTTTTCGTGCGTTATCACCTGGCCAATTTTCCTACCAGCATCGATCCGGATACTTACCGTCTGACGGTCAAGGGCTTGGTCGAAACGCCGCTGTCGCTTTCCCTTGCAGAACTCAAAGCCCTCGCCGAACCGGTAGAAGTGGTGGCGGTCAATCAGTGTTCGGGTAACAGCCGTGGCTTCTCGATGCCGCGCGTGTTTGGTGCTCAGTTGGGCAATGGTTCAATGGGTAATGCCCGCTGGGTGGGAGTGCCACTCAAGGCGGTATTGGAAAAGGCCGGTGTGAAAGCCGAGGCAAAACAAGTGACCTTCCGTGGACTCGATAAGCCGGTGTTGCCAAGCACGCCGGAGTACATAAAGGCCCTGGACATCAGCCATGCCATGGACGGTGAGCCCATGATCGCCTGGTCGATGAACGGAACCGATCTGCCGTTCCTCAATGGCTACCCGATACGCCTTGTGGTGCCAGGCTATTTCGGCACGTACTGGATCAAGCACCTGAGTGAAATCGAAGTCGTCGACCATACCTTCGACGGTTTCTTCATGGCGAAAGGTTACCGCCTTCCGGACAACGATTGTCTGTGCACCGCACCTGGCACCACTGCGGCACAAACCAAACCGATTTCAAAGTTGGCGATACGCAGTTTCATCACCAGCGTTAAACATGGCGATGTATTGCCGTTGAAAAAAGGCGTGGTGCTCAAGGGCATTGCGTTCGACGGTGGTGTTGGCGTCAACAAGGTGGAAATTTCTATCGACGGCGGTAAAAACTGGCGCGAAGCCAAGCTTGGGAAAGACCTTGGCCGTTTCTCCTTCCGTGAGTGGACGCTGCCGATCACCTTTACCAGCAAGGGCGCCACACAATTGATGGTGCGAGCCAGTAACAGTG
>NZ_JBFUKU010000230.1:0-8535 GCF_056400685.1 Pseudomonas sp. P5_A12
GGGTATGAATGCCTTGGGCCGCCAGTTTTACCCAGTTTTGTTGGGCGATGGCGGAGCGGGCAATCTCGTCTGGCCCGCTGGCGCACAAGTCAAGCAACTCGGTGCGCAGGGATTCAGGCATGGGGATGTAGTGCGTGGCGATCAGCTTGATCGCCGGGGAGAGTTCGACCAGCGCGATGTCCAGGCCATCGAGACTGGTTCCGGACATCACACCTATATAGAGCGTCATGGCTTAGCGCTTGCTCGAAGCCAGCATGGTGGATTTCTCTTGATCCATGCGTGCCATCAGCGGTTGGCTCTGCGCGAGGAAGCGTGCGCGCTCGGCTTTGGAAATTGGATCAGCCATCGCCACTTTCTGGCCTAGTGGATCGACGTGCACGCCATTGACCTGGAATTCGTAATGCAAGTGTGGGCCAGTGGAGAGCCCGGTGGTGCCGATGTAGCCAATCACCTGGCCCTGTTTAACAGTGCCGCCAGTCTTTACGCCTTTGGCAAAGCCTTGCATGTGACCATACAAGGTGGTGTAGGTGGCGCCATGCTGGATGATTACGGTATTGCCATAGCCACCACGACGCCCCGCCAAGAGTACTTTGCCGTCACCCGCGGCCTTGATCGGAGTGCCGCGCGGTGCTGCATAGTCGACGCCTTTGTGAGCGCGAATCTTGTTAAGGATCGGGTGTTTGCGCCCCATGGAGAATTTCGAACTGATGCGGGCAAAGTCTACCGGGGTGCGGATGAACGCTTTGCGCATGCTGTTGCCATCAGCGGTGTAGTAACTGGCGTTGCCCTGTTTGTTGGTATAACGCACAGCGGTATAGGTCTTGCCGCGGTTGGTGAATCGCGCGGAGAGTATCGGA
This sequence comes from Pseudomonas sp. P5_A12, assembly GCF_056400685.1. Taxonomy (NCBI): domain Bacteria; kingdom Pseudomonadati; phylum Pseudomonadota; class Gammaproteobacteria; order Pseudomonadales; family Pseudomonadaceae; genus Pseudomonas; species Pseudomonas sp. P5_A12. Next base: position 858 of record NZ_JBFUKU010000230.1, read on the forward strand.
CCGTTGCCGACAGCCTTGCCGTTGACGACTTTCTGCTCGTAAATCACATCGAACTCGTCACCCTGGCGAATATCCTGGGCGAAGTCGACGTCGTAGCCAAACACGCTGGCCATGTCCATGGTCTGGCTGTGGGAGAGCCCGGCACGAGCAGCGGATTGCGACAGCGAACTGTTGATCACGCCATGAACATAGGCTGAGCGCACGGTAGGCTTGGCGGTGACGCGGTTGAACACATAACCCTTGTCATTCTTGGTCAGGGTTATGCTTTCGAGGTCGTTGAGCTTGCTGTGCAGGTTGGTCAGTTGGCCTTCGGGGTTTAGTTCGAATTCGAGCTTCTGGCCCCGTTTAAGCTGGCTGAACTGCTTGGCTTGCTTGTCGCTGGCCAGGATTTCATGYACCGACGTGGCCGGGAGGCCAACTTTTTCAAACAGAGTGGACAGCGTATCGCCTTTGGAGACGATCACTTCCCTGTGGTTTGGAGCCTTCTTTTCTTCAACTACAGGCGCGGCTTGAGCGGTTTCCTGCGGTTCTTCGGTGCTGTTTTCGATCTGCGCGAAAGGGGGGGTTACAGGCTCATTTGTGGCTTGAGCGGCGTCAGCAGCGTCTTGGTCTTGTGACAGTTGTTCAGCGGGGCTTTCCAGTTCAAGACTCAGGGTGGTTCTTTTGGCTTCAACATCGCTGGAAGGGAATACCAGAAGCGCCAGGCTCAGCAGGGCGGCGATGCCACTTGCTGCGAGCAGGTGGGTCTTCGGGTAAAGCGGCGGCGCTTTAGACGATTCTTTGGTCATAAGTGATTTTTTGACTTTGAAAAAGATGAATTGGAAAAGATGAATGACATGATGAAGATGAAATAACTGTATAAAATATAACCAAATCATCTCTGAAGCAAGTCCGCGGACACTCTGCCGGCGGATTGGCGTCATTGCGCCGGCCAAACTTTGTATTTGACGCGTGATCTTGTATGGTTGGTCCCCTTTGAATTCGAGCCTTGCGGGTCTGTTATGAAGTCGGTTGAAGAGCAGCTAGCGCTGATTAAACGTGGTGCGGAAGAACTGTTGGTCGAGTCCGAGCTGATCGAGAAGCTCAAACGTGGCCAGCCGCTACGGATTAAGGCTGGCTTCGATCCGACCGCGCCGGATTTGCACCTGGGTCACACCGTGCTTATTAACAAGCTGCGCCAGTTCCAGGAGCTGGGGCATCAGGTGATCTTCCTTATCGGTGACTTCACCGGGATGATTGGTGATCCGAGCGGTAAGAGCGCGACACGTCCGCCGCTTACCCGTGAGCAGGTTCTCGAGAATGCCGAGACCTACAAGACTCAAGTCTTCAAGATTCTTGATCCGGCCAAAACCGAAGTTGCGTTCAACTCCACCTGGATGGATCAGATGGGGCCGGCGGACTTCATTCGCCTGACATCGCAGTACACGGTTGCTCGCATGCTCGAGCGCGACGACTTCGACAAGCGCTACACGACCAATCAGCCAATCGCTATTCACGAGTTCCTCTATCCGCTGGTGCAGGGTTACGACTCGGTAGCGTTGCGCGCGGATGTCGAGCTGGGCGGCACCGATCAGAAATTCAACCTGTTGATGGGGCGCGAGCTGCAGCGCGGGTACGGTCAGGAGCCGCAGTGCATTCTGACGATGCCGTTGCTCGAAGGTCTGGATGGCGTGAAGAAGATGTCCAAGTCCTTGGGCAACTACGTCGGTATTCAGGAGGCGCCGGGTGTCATGTACAGCAAGCTGGTATCTATTCCGGATGTGCTGATGTGGCGCTACTTTGAACTGCTCAGCTTCCGCTCCATGGATGAGATCAATGCATTCCGTGCGGATGTCGAGGCTGGTGCGAACCCGCGTGACATCAAGATCAAACTGGCAGAAGAGATTGTTGCGCGTTTCCATGGTGAGGAAGCTGCGGCCAATGCGCACCGCGGAGCGGGCAATCGTATGAAAGAAGGCGAACTGCCGGATGATTTGCCTGAGATCGAGTTGACTGCTGCCGAAGATATGCCGATTGCGGCCGTCCTTAACAAGGCGGGGCTGGTGAAAAACTCGGCAGTGGCGCGCGACCTGTTGAATTCAGGTGGTGTGCGTATAGATGGTGAAGTGGTCGATCGCACCTTTATATATGTACTGGGCGCGACGCACGTTTGCCAGGCCGGTAAGAAGTCATTTGCGCGAATTACGCTGAAATCCGAGTAAAGCCGCAATCAGTGCTTGACGGCAGATTCTGGATGTCTATAATTCGCCCCACTTCCGGCGCAGTCGAAACGGAAAACTCCTTGATAAACAAAGAGTTACGCAGTTTTCGGCAGCAAGCGGCTTCAGTTCATCGAAGCCCGAAAGGAGTTGAAAAAGAGGTGTTGACAGCAGCGTGTAACGCTGTAGAATTCGCCTCCCGCTRACGAGAGATCGAAAGCGCAAGTGGTTGAAGTTGTTAAAGATTTCCAAGCGAAACTTTGAAAACTTCTGAAAATAACCGCTTGACAGCAACAGAGGCTGCTGTAGAATGCGCCGCTCGGTTGAGACGAAAGATCTTAACCAACCGCTCTTTAACAACTGAATCAAGCAATTCGTGTGGGTGCTTGTGGAGTCAGACTGATAGTCARCAAGATTATCAGCATCACAAGTTACTCCGCGAGAAATCAAAGATGTAACCAACGATTGCTGAGCCAAGTTTAGGGTTTCTTAAAAACCCAAAGATGTTTGAACTGAAGAGTTTGATCATGGCTCAGATTGAACGCTGGCGGCAGGCCTAACACATGCAAGTCGAGCGGTAGAGAGAAGCTTGCTTCTCTTGAGAGCGGCGGACGGGTGAGTAATGCCTAGGAATCTGCCTGGTAGTGGGGGATAACGCTCGGAAACGGACGCTAATACCGCATACGTCCTACGGGAGAAAGCAGGGGACCTTCGGGCCTTGCGCTATCAGATGAGCCTAGGTCGGATTAGCTAGTTGGTGAGGTAATGGCTCACCAAGGCGACGATCCGTAACTGGTCTGAGAGGATGATCAGTCACACTGGAACTGAGACACGGTCCAGACTCCTACGGGAGGCAGCAGTGGGGAATATTGGACAATGGGCGAAAGCCTGATCCAGCCATGCCGCGTGTGTGAAGAAGGTCTTCGGATTGTAAAGCACTTTAAGTTGGGAGGAAGGGCAGTAACCTAATACGTTGCGGTCTTGACGTTACCGACAGAATAAGCACCGGCTAACTCTGTGCCAGCAGCCGCGGTAATACAGAGGGTGCAAGCGTTAATCGGAATTACTGGGCGTAAAGCGCGCGTAGGTGGTTTGTTAAGTTGGATGTGAAATCCCCGGGCTCAACCTGGGAACTGCATTCAAAACTGACAAGCTAGAGTATGGTAGAGGGTGGTGGAATTTCCTGTGTAGCGGTGAAATGCGTAGATATAGGAAGGAACACCAGTGGCGAAGGCGACCACCTGGACTGATACTGACACTGAGGTGCGAAAGCGTGGGGAGCAAACAGGATTAGATACCCTGGTAGTCCACGCCGTAAACGATGTCAACTAGCCGTTGGGAGCCTTGAGCTCTTAGTGGCGCAGCTAACGCATTAAGTTGACCGCCTGGGGAGTACGGCCGCAAGGTTAAAACTCAAATGAATTGACGGGGGCCCGCACAAGCGGTGGAGCATGTGGTTTAATTCGAAGCAACGCGAAGAACCTTACCAGGCCTTGACATCCAATGAACTTTCTAGAGATAGATTGGTGCCTTCGGGAACATTGAGACAGGTGCTGCATGGCTGTCGTCAGCTCGTGTCGTGAGATGTTGGGTTAAGTCCCGTAACGAGCGCAACCCTTGTCCTTAGTTACCAGCACGTTATGGTGGGCACTCTAAGGAGACTGCCGGTGACAAACCGGAGGAAGGTGGGGATGACGTCAAGTCATCATGGCCCTTACGGCCTGGGCTACACACGTGCTACAATGGTCGGTACAGAGGGTTGCCAAGCCGCGAGGTGGAGCTAATCCCATAAAACCGATCGTAGTCCGGATCGCAGTCTGCAACTCGACTGCGTGAAGTCGGAATCGCTAGTAATCGCGAATCAGAATGTCGCGGTGAATACGTTCCCGGGCCTTGTACACACCGCCCGTCACACCATGGGAGTGGGTTGCACCAGAAGTAGCTAGTCTAACCTTCGGGAGGACGGTTACCACGGTGTGATTCATGACTGGGGTGAAGTCGTAACAAGGTAGCCGTAGGGGAACCTGCGGCTGGATCACCTCCTTAATCGACGACATCAGCTGCTCCATAAGTTCCCACACGAATTGCTTGATTCATTGAAGAAGACGATAGAAGCAGCTTTAAGCTCCAAGCTGATAGCTCCAAGCTAACAGTTGCGCGCTCGAAATTGGGTCTGTAGCTCAGTTGGTTAGAGCGCACCCCTGATAAGGGTGAGGTCGGCAGTTCGAATCTGCCCAGACCCACCAATTTTGTTATGGGGCCATAGCTCAGCTGGGAGAGCGCCTGCCTTGCACGCAGGAGGTCAACGGTTCGATCCCGTTTGGCTCCACCATATAACTGCTTCTGAAAGCTTAGAAATGAGTATTCCGATGAGAATATTGATTTCTAGTCTTTTGATTAGATCGTTCTTTAAAAATTTGGGTATGTGATAGAAAGATAGACTGAACGTTACTTTCACTGGTRACGGATCAGGCTAAGGTAAAATTTGTGAGTTCTCTTAATTGAGAAATTCGAATTTTCGGCGAATGTCGTCTTCRCAGTATAACCAGATTGCTTGGGGTTATATGGTCAAGTGAAGAAGCGCATACGGTGGATGCCTTGGCAGTCAGAGGCGATGAAAGACGTGGTAGCCTGCGAAAAGCTTCGGGGAGTCGGCAAACAGACTTTGATCCGGAGATGTCTGAATGGGGGAACCCAGCCATCATAAGATGGTTATCTTAAGCTGAATACATAGGCTTAAGAGGCGAACCAGGGGAACTGAAACATCTAAGTACCCTGAGGAAAAGAAATCAACCGAGATTCCCTTAGTAGTGGCGAGCGAACGGGGACTAGCCCTTAAGTGGCTTTGAGATTAGCGGAACGYTCTGGAAAGTRCGGCCATAGTGGGTGATAGCCCTGTACGCGAAAATCTCTTAGTCATGAAATCGAGTAGGACGGAGCACGAGAAACTTTGTCTGAATATGGGGGGACCATCCTCCAAGGCTAAATACTACTGACTGACCGATAGTGAACTAGTACCGTGAGGGAAAGGCGAAAAGAACCCCGGAGAGGGGAGTGAAATAGATCCTGAAACCGTATGCGTACAAGCAGTGGGAGCCTACTTTGTTAGGTGACTGCGTACCTTTTGTATAATGGGTCAGCGACTTATTTTCAGTGGCGAGCTTAACCGAATAGGGGAGGCGTAGCGAAAGCGAGTCTTAATAGGGCGTCTAGTCGCTGGGAATAGACCCGAAACCGGGCGATCTATCCATGGGCAGGTTGAAGGTTGGGTAACACTAACTGGAGGACCGAACCGACTACCGTTGAAAAGTTAGCGGATGACCTGTGGATCGGAGTGAAAGGCTAATCAAGCTCGGAGATAGCTGGTTCTCCTCGAAAGCTATTTAGGTAGCGCCTCATGTATCACTGTAGGGGGTAGAGCACTGTTTCGGCTAGGGGGTCATCCCGACTTACCAAACCGATGCAAACTCCGAATACCTACAAGTGCCGAGCATGGGAGACACACGGCGGGTGCTAACGTCCGTCGTGAAAAGGGAAACAACCCAGACCGTCAGCTAAGGTCCCAAAGTTATGGTTAAGTGGGAAACGATGTGGGAAGGCTTAGACAGCTAGGAGGTTGGCTTAGAAGCAGCCACCCTTTAAAGAAAGCGTAATAGCTCACTAGTCGAGTCGGCCTGCGCGGAAGATGTAACGGGGCTCAAACCATACACCGAAGCTACGGGTATCACTTAGGTGATGCGGTAGAGGAGCGTTCTGTAAGCCTGTGAAGGTGAGTTGAGAAGCTTGCTGGAGGTATCAGAAGTGCGAATGCTGACATGAGTAACGACAATGGGTGTGAAAAACACCCACGCCGAAAGACCAAGGTTTCCTGCGCAACGTTAATCGACGCAGGGTTAGTCGGTCCCTAAGGCGAGGCTGAAAAGCGTAGTCGATGGAAAACAGGTTAATATTCCTGTACTTCTGGTTATTGCGATGGAGGGACGGAGAAGGCTAGGCCAGCTTGGCGTTGGTTGTCCAAGTTTAAGGTGGTAGGCTGGAATCTTAGGTAAATCCGGGATTCYAAGGCCGAGAGCTGATGACGAGTGTTCTTTTAGAACACGAAGTGGTTGATGCCATGCTTCCAAGAAAAGCTTCTAAGCTTCAGGTAACCAGGAACCGTACCCCAAACCGACACAGGTGGTTGGGTAGAGAATACCAAGGCGCTTGAGAGAACTCGGGTGAAGGAACTAGGCAAAATGGCACCGTAACTTCGGGAGAAGGTGCGCCGGTGAGGGTGAAGCATTTACTGCGTAAGCCCATGCCGGTCGAAGATACCAGGCCGCTGCGACTGTTTATTAAAAACACAGCACTCTGCAAACACGAAAGTGGACGTATAGGGTGTGACGCCTGCCCGGTGCCGGAAGGTTAATTGATGGGGTTAGCTAACGCGAAGCTCTTGATCGAAGCCCCGGTAAACGGCGGCCGTAACTATAACGGTCCTAAGGTAGCGAAATTCCTTGTCGGGTAAGTTCCGACCTGCACGAATGGCGTAACGATGGCGGCGCTGTCTCCACCCGAGACTCAGTGAAATTGAAATCGCTGTGAAGATGCAGTGTATCCGCGGCTAGACGGAAAGACCCCGTGAACCTTTACTATAGCTTTGCACTGGACTTTGAATTTGCTTGTGTAGGATAGGTGGGAGGCTTTGAAGCGTGGACGCCAGTTCGCGTGGAGCCAACCTTGAAATACCACCCTGGCAACTTTGAGGTTCTAACTCAGGTCCGTTATCCGGATCGAGGACAGTGTATGGTGGGTAGTTTGACTGGGGCGGTCTCCTCCTAAAGAGTAACGGAGGAGTACGAAGGTGCGCTCAGACCGGTCGGAAATCGGTCGTAGAGTATAAAGGCAAAAGCGCGCTTGACTGCGAGACAGACACGTCGAGCAGGTACGAAAGTAGGTCTTAGTGATCCGGTGGTTCTGTATGGAAGGGCCATCGCTCAACGGATAAAAGGTACTCCGGGGATAACAGGCTGATACCGCCCAAGAGTTCATATCGACGGCGGTGTTTGGCACCTCGATGTCGGCTCATCACATCCTGGGGCTGAAGCCGGTCCCAAGGGTATGGCTGTTCGCCATTTAAAGTGGTACGCGAGCTGGGTTTAGAACGTCGTGAGACAGTTCGGTCCCTATCTGCCGTGGACGTTTGAGATTTGAGAGGGGCTGCTCCTAGTACGAGAGGACCGGAGTGGACGAACCTCTGGTGTTCCGGTTGTCACGCCAGTGGCATTGCCGGGTAGCTATGTTCGGAATAGATAACCGCTGAAAGCATCTAAGCGGGAAACTAGCCTCAAGATGAGATCTCACTGGGACCTTGAGTCCCCTGAAGGGCCGTCGAAGACTACGACGTTGATAGGTTGGGTGTGTAAGCGCTGTGAGGCGTTGAGCTAACCAATACTAATTGCCCGTGAGGCTTGACCATATAACACCCAAGCAATTTGCTG
>NZ_JBFUKU010000231.1:0-8446 GCF_056400685.1 Pseudomonas sp. P5_A12
CAAACCTTTATCTCTAGCCATTTGTCTCCAGTTTCGCAGTGACTGAGGCGTGAGATTAAGCGCAATGGCGAGTTCTGCCACTGAGCGATTTAGAGGCGGCATCATTTGCAAGACGACCCAATCTTTGAAGTCGTCGTCGTAGCGTTTGCCTAGATTGGACATTGTTATGCACCTTCGCCCTCTTGAATGAATGAGTCAATCAACAAGGGTGACAGGTAGCCTGACACGGAGGGGCCTGGAGAAAAGTGCTTATGAAGATCGTCAGCCGCGATCTGTGGTTCGAACTGAAACAGCTCAGCGACGGCATCCGCCTGATTCACGAGCCCTACATCCGGCCTTTCTATCGCTGCAACCTCTGGCACATACAGGGTCGCGACAAGGATCTGCTGTTGGACAGCGGTTCCGGGTTGGTCAGCCTGCGCGAGCAATTGCCGTGGATCACCGAACGGCCGCTGGTGGCAGTCGCGAGTCATTGCCATTTTGACCACATTGCCGGGCATCACGAGTTTCCTGAACGGCTGGTGCACCCGGCTGAGGCGGACATCCTTGCCGCGCCGGACGGCGACAACGATTTGAGCAAAGCCTTTGTCGGCGACGACATGTTCGAGGCGCACCCCGATTGCCCGTTGTGCTACGCCGAATACCGGGTCAAAGCAGCACCCGCCACGGGCATGATTGAAGAAGGCGATGTGCTGGACCTGGGCAACCGCGTGCTGCAAGTGCTGCACACACCGGGGCATTCACCGGGAGGCATCAGCCTCTACGAAGCGGCGACCGAGACGCTGTTCAGTGGCGACATCATCTACGACGGCCCGTTGGTCGAAGACGCCTACCACTCCAACCTCGACGACTACGCCCGCAGCCTGCAACGCCTGCGCGAGTTGCCTGTGCGCACGGTGCATGGCGGGCATTTCGGCAGTTTCTCGGGGGAGCATTTGCGCACAATGATTGACGAGTGGCAGCGCTCACACGGCTGAAGCCTGCTGTACTCAAGCGCAGGGCCAATATCACTATCGCCCTCGAAGGGCGACCATGAAAAGAGCCACCGTTCGCCTCGCCGTCCATCAATTCATCAGCCGTGTGCTGGAGGGCCGGGATGACTACGACGACGATGCCAGCCTGGCGGAGTTGGGATTGGATAAAGAGGACATCGAAGAGCTGATCTTCCATCTGGAGGATGAGCTGGGGTTGACGGCGTTTACGGCGGAGGAAGACCCGCTGCTCAAGACCGCCAGGACGGTGAACGATTTGATTCGGTTTTTGATTGAGATCGGGCGGCATTGAATTTGCCCGGTCTCTGGCATCTGCCTGATCTGTAGCAGCTGCCGAGCACCGCGAGGCTGCGTTCGGGGCCGTCCACATTATTCGGACGGAGCCGTCGGTGACATCAGATTTTGCCGTGTGTCAGGTAGACGCAGCATGTAGGGGTTTACGGCTGCTGCGCAGCCGAACGCWGCCTCGCGGTGCTCGACAGCTGCTACATGTGCTACATGCGGCGCGACTAACGGCGGCGTTGCTGGCGTCGGCGCTGCTCGTCGTCCGTACGAATAGGCACAGGTTGCAGAGGCGGTTCGATCAAACCGAGTGCAACACCCAGATCGTGCAGCCAGTTTTGGATTTTCTCTTTCATGGTGCCCCCTTCAGGGTAGTGCCGGGCGACCGGAATTCTGAGGTCGCTTCGCACTGATAATAGTCCGAAGTCCTACGTAATGCTCATCAAAAGACGCAATGATCTGTTACTGAATTGAACAAAATGCCTGACCGGTCGTTCAAGCAATCGCCCGGGCCTGAACCGGTGCCGTCGGATAGACCGTCTGCTGCTGCTCGATCCACGCGTTCAAATTGGCCCCGACCATGCCTTTACGCCACATCAGCCAGGTCGTTGCGCTGGCAAATGGTTCCGCCAAAGGGTGCACCGCCACGCTCTCGCGGCCCGGCAGGCTGGCGAGCATCGACTCCGACATCAACGCCACGCCTGAGCCAGCAATCACACACGCAAGCATTCCCGGATAGGATTCGATCTCCATCGCCCGGCCCATCGCAGCATGGTCATGGGCGAACCAGGCCTCCAGGCGCATCCGATAGGAGCAGCCCTGACGAAAGGTAAACACCGAGCGCCCTTCCACATCCAGCGCACTGCGCACCGGCGGGTGATCGGCCTCAGTAATCAACACCAGCCGTTCGTCGCACAACGGCACGCCGTCCAGCCCTGCGAACTCCAGTGGACCGTCCACCAGCGCCGCATCCAGTCGACCGCTGAGCAGACCTTCAAGCAGCTCGCCGCTGGGCCCCGATTGCACTTGCAGGTTTACCGCCGGGTAATTGCGGTGATAACGCGCCAACAAACCCGGCAGATGAATCGCCGCGGTGCTGTACATGGTGCCGAGCACGAAGTCCCCGGCCGGTTGCCCGCCCTGCACTGCCGCACTGGCTTCGTCGTGTAGGGCGAACAGTTTGGCGGTGTAGTCCAGCAGGACTTTTCCCGCAGGCGACAACTGCAAACGCTGACGCTCGCGGACGAACAGTTCTACACCGAGCTGCTCCTCAAGTTGTTTCAGGCGTGTCGACAGGTTGGACGGCACCCGATGCAAACGTTCGGCAGCACGGGTGATAGAACTCTCCTGCGCCACCGCCTGGAAGATCCGCAATTGGCTGAACTCCACGACCTTCTCCAATTCAGAACAAGTTGCTCACTATTATTCATTTTTAATGAATGTCAATCAGTCCTAGCCTGACGGTCATTGATCCTTTACCGGAACTCAGACTATGTCCCCGCTGATTCGCTTACTCGCCAGTTTTATCGCCCTGATGATGGCCATGGGCATCGGGCGCTTCGCGCTGACTCCGCAAATGCCGCACTTGCTCAGCGAAGGTCAGATCGACCTGACCGCGGCGGGCCTGATTGCCGCCGCCAATTACCTTGGCTACTTCGTCGGTGCACTGGATGCGATGTTCTCGCGCAAACCGGCGCAAGTCCGTCAGCGCCTGTTGGGAGGATTGTGGCTGTGTGTGCTGCTGACCCTGGCGTCGTTTTGGGCCAACGGATTCTGGTCGCATCTGCTACTGCGCTTTGGCACTGGCGTGGCCAGTGCCTGGGTGTTGGTGATGATCACCGCACTGAGCCAGCCATTGGCGACAGCGGCCGGTCGTCCACGACTGGGTGCCCTGGTATTTGCCGGACCGGGCCTGGGGATTTTTCTCACAGGCCTGCTGGCTTTGGGCTCGAACCTGCTGGGGCAGACTTCCGCGACATTGTGGCTGGTGTATGCCGGCGTAGCGCTGGTGATGCTGCTGGGGATTCTGCCATTCCTGCCACAACCTGCGGCGAAGCTGGTGGCGGCCCCCATCGCCGTCACGCCGGATCAACAGGGCATCGCTCGATTGGGTGTGATCTATGGCTTGTACGGTCTGGGCTACATCATCCCCGCCACCTTCCTCTCGCAGATGGCCAACGCGCAGTTTCAGGGTCAGTGGCAGGCCGACCTGTTCTGGCCCTGCTTCGGCCTGGCGTCGGCTGTCGGCGTGATGATGGTGAGCCTGCGTCGACAATCCCCAAATGGCACACGCCATTGGCTGATGATCACCTTGTGGCTGCAAGCCGCCGGGGTCTTCGCCTGCCTGTTGGGGAGCGGTATGGGGTTGGCACTGGGAGTGATGTTGTGCGGTACGCCGTTTCTGGCGTGCATGCAATTGGTGATGCAACRTTCCCGCGAACTGGCGCCCCACGCCACCCAGCGCAACGCCGGGTTGCTGACCGCGTGCTTCGCCGTGGRTCAGCTCGCCGGGCCGTTGCTGGCCGCCCTGAGCAGCCATTTCAGTGGCGGTTTGCAGCCCGCCTTGATCATTGCCGGCAGCGGCCTGCTCATTGCCGGCAGCCTGTTGCTGCGCCCGGTCAGGACTGCCCGAGGGCTTTGCGCAAACGACGGCGCACCCACTGCTCAGCGCTGACAAACGTGATGCCGAGCAACACCAGCACGGCGCCGATGACGAAGTTGAGGCTCAGTTCTTCCCCCAGCAACATCACCCCGAACGTGACGCCGAACAGCGGCGTCATGAACGAGAACACCGCCAGGTTCGCCGCCAGATAACGGCGCAAGAGCCAGAACCAGGTCAGGTAACTGAAGAACGACACCACCAATCCCTGGAACAGCACGCTGGTCACTGCCACTGCGGTCAGGCTGACGTGAGTGATCTGGCCGCTGAGGATCGCGATCAGCACCAGGCCAACGAAACCGACGATCAGTTGATAGAACAACGTAAGCGTCACCGGCGCTTCCGACAGACGCGAAGCGCGCACCACCACCGTGGTTGCCCCCCAAGCGGCGCCAGCCAGTACGCCCAGCGCATCGCCCATCAACATTCGGTGATCGAGGTTGTCCCAGGACACACCACCGGCAAACGCAATGGCGATCCCGACGAAGGCGAGGAAAATCCCCAACCACTGCAAAGGCCTTAAACGCTCGCTCGGCAGCAACCAATGCACGCCCAACGCGGTAAAAATCGGTGCGGTGTAAAGGAACACCGACATGTGCGCCGCCGTGGTCAATTGCAAGCCTTCGGAGATGAAGAAGAACTCCAGACCAAACAGCGCACCGGCCAACAAGCCGCCACGCCAAGTCGCGCCGACCTGATCCCAGCCGCCCTTCCAGCAGATCAGCAATCCTACGAGCAATGCGGAAATGCCCGACCGCCCCACCGCCTGCATGACCGGTGCGATGTCAGGCGCCGCCCACTTGATGATCACCTGTTGTACGCCCCAGATCAGGCACAACCCGATCATCACTTGCAGGGCAAATCCGTCGGCGCTACGCCGGCTGGCGCTCACCGTGACACCTCGACAACACAATCCATGGCAGAAACTCGGCAAAATAAAAACAACGCCCGACACAGGGCTTATGCTGATCAGTTAAAGAGCGACACAGTCCGTAGCAGCTGTCGAGCCCCGGCGAGGCTGCGTCCGGCTGCGMARCAGTCGTAAAATCATGCAATGCGGTGTTTCAGAAAGTCCGCGCGTACAGGGTTTACGACTGYTKCGCAGCCGGACGCAGCCTCGCCGGGGCTCGACAGCTGCTACAGAGCCGGAAGCAAGCTGGTACAAAGTGGGCGTTGGCTTAAGTGACCAGTTGGGAGGTCAGCTTAGTTCAATGCGATCCGCGTGAATGACGATCTGGCCATTCTTGTACAGCGCACCAATGGCTTTCTTGAAGTTGCCCTTGCTGACGCCAAACATGCTGGTGATCACTGTTGGGTCGCTCTTGTCGCTGACCGGCAGGCTGCCGTTGTTTTCACGCAACTTGGTCAGGATCTTCGAGTTGAGGCTGGTGGCGGCTTCTTCGCCTACCGGTTGCAGACTCAGGCTGATCTTGCCGTCGGCGCGGACCTCCTTGATAAAGCCCTTCTCTTCTTTGCCGGCACGCATGAACTTGAAGATTTCGTTCTTGTGGATCAAGCCCCAGTGCTTGTTGTTGATGATGGCCTTGAAGCCCATATCGGTCGCTTCGGCCACCAGCAAATCCACTTCCTGGCCAGGGGTGTAGCTGGCCGGGGTCTTGTCCAGGTAGCGATCCAGTCGCGCGGTCGCGGTGATACGACGGGTGTGCTTGTCGAGGTAGACATGCACCACCACATACTCACCGGCGGTCATCTGGCGTTTTTCTTCGGAGTACGGCAGCAGCAGGTCCTTCGGCAGACCCCAATCCAGGAAAACGCCGATGCTGTTGACTTCAACGACTTTCAAACTGGCGAATTCACCGACCTGAACTTTCGGCTTTTCAGTAGTTGCGATGAGTTTGTCATCGCTGTCCAGATAAATAAAAACGTTGAGCCAGTCTTCATCTTCGCTGGGAATATCTTTGGGGATATAACGATTAGGCAACAGGATTTCGCCATCCGCCCCACCGTCCAGGTATAAACCGAAGTTAGTGTGTTTAACCACTTGCAAACTGTTGTAACGCCCGATTAAAGCCATTTCAAATACCCTCATTACGTGGGCGGCATTCTACCCGGTTTTGCGGGCGACGTTCGCTGGCCGGCCCGGTGGTGAAAGAAAATACTCTGTAAAGTTTGATTCTCCTTGGGGGGCGGCCCCGCAGACCTCGCCACTCGTCAGCCCGACAAGGGGGATTTGTCACGTGCCAGCCCATTCAGACCTTAGCTATTTTTACCCACGTTCTTATTTAAAACAGCGGGTTAGAGATCTATTTCAGATTATCACCCTAGATAAATTACAGCCCGGCGATGTGTATTTTGAGGGGATATTAGCCAAGCAATTGTCAAGTATTTCCTGTACGATGCCTGGCCAAGTTAATTTTCTACAGGTTAATGGCCGCCATGCGTGTAAAAGCATCCAACAGCAAAGCAAAGCCAGCTCCAGCCGTTGAAACCAGCGAATCGATCAACAACCAGATCGCTGCGTTCCTCAAGTCCGGTGGTGAAATCCAGCAAATTGCCAAAGGCGTCAGCGGCCAGACGTTCGGCCCGTCCAAGCAGATCACTTTGGGCAAGAAGTAACACCCCCAAAGATCCGCCGCGTCAACTGGTCCATAAGCGCTTTGAGCCTCGAAGCGCTTGGACTGGAACCCTCCCGCAACACCCCGAAAAAAAATCAATAATTCAAAAATCGATGAACGGCCCTCGATGCCGAGCTTTCGCCGGTATGCTTGCACACGTCTAGAACAAGCGTTTCAGCAGATTTTCGATTCCTGCTCCTCGCTGTCAATGGAGTGACGCATGCTCAAACCCTTTCTCATAGTGCTCTTTACGTTGCTGGCATGCCCAATCGCCAACGCGCAAATTTTCCAGCGTGAACTGGGCGATTTCGACCTCAAGCTCGGCACTACGCCCAGCCGCAGCATGGCCCAAGGGCTGGTCAAGCCTTCCAGTACCGGTTCATTCCATGGTGGCCTCGACCTGACCCACGACAGCGGTTTCTATGTTGGCCAATGGGCCCCGAGCATGGGATTGAGTCCGGGCAAGAACCTTGAAGTGGATTCCTACGTGGGGTTTAAACAGCCCTTCGATCAAACCCTCGGGTACGAAGTAGGCATGATCCACTACAGCTATCCGAAAGTGGACACCCTCGACAGCCAGGAACTCTTCGGCGGCCTGACCCTGCTCGGCAGCCGCTTTGGCGCAGCCTTCAGCAATGACCCGGACAAACTGAACCGGACACTGTTTGCCGACCTCGGCGGCAATCAACCGTTTGGCATCGGGATCAGCATGAAATACACCACCCACCAGCTCTACACACCGGTATCGGTAGACGATGGGTATATCGGCAGTTTTACCGATTGGTCGGTGCAACTTTCCCGACCGTTCATGGGCATTGATCTGGACCTGATCTACAGTGATTCAAGTCTCAGTGGCAGCGGTTGCTCTGCCTATTCCGGGCACAACAGTGAATGCGACGGGCTGGTCACCCTCAAGGCTGAACACTCGTTTTATTGAACAGCTGAACTGCCAGGTTCATCCTGAGTTCACATGAGAACCTACGCTTAGCAAGGATCTGCCCATGTCGCGCTGGTTAATTCGTTTCGCCGCTCTGCTCATCCTGAGCTTCGCCATTGGCGCGTGCAGCCGAGTGGGCCTGGCCTACCGCAACCTCGACGTGATCATTCCATGGACACTCAACGACTATCTGGACATGAGCGGCGAGCAGAAAGGCTGGTTCAACGAACGTCTCAAGGAACACCTGGACTGGCATTGCACCACGCAACTGCCGGTCTACATGGAATGGCTCGACCGCTTGCAAACAATGGTCGAAACCAACCAGGTCACCGACGCCGCGCTGCAAGCCCGCACGCGGGAAGCCAAAGCCGCCATCGCCCAGACAGCCAGGGAAATCACCCCGTCGGCCGTCGAGTTGTTACAGGGCCTTGATGACAAGCAAGTCGCGGAAATGAATGACGCCTTCGCCAAGGACCTGCGCAAACGGCAGGAGGAATTCCTCAAACCGACCCTTGATCAGCAGATCAAACAGCGTACCGAACGCATGGATAAACGTCTGGATGACTGGCTTGGCCCGCTGAGCCCCGCCCAGCAACAACGGGTCGTCACTTGGTCAAAGGCCTTGGGTGATCAGAACACACAATGGATCGCCAACCGCGCGCACTGGCAGACGCAATTCAGCGCCGCCGTTGCCCAGCGCCATAGCCCGGGTTTCCCACAGCGAATCGAGACACTTCTGGTCAATCGCGAGAGTTTATGGACACCGACCTATCGCCAGGCCTACGCCAACACCGAGGCTCAGGCTCGCGGGTTGATCGTGGATTTGATGGCCGAGAGCACGCCAGCCCAGCGTCAGCAGTTGTTGAAGAAAATCGAAGGGGTGCGAAAAGACTTCAACGATCTAAAGTGCCTGAAAAATGCCAAACAAAGTTAATCCCATCACAACTCCCCTGTGGGAGCGAGCTTGCTCGCGATTGCGGTACATCAGTCGCATCATCGT
>NZ_JBFUKU010000232.1:0-8232 GCF_056400685.1 Pseudomonas sp. P5_A12
TCATAATGCACCTTGCCGAGGGCGTCTTCGCCGGCGAGCTGGAACACATGCTTGGCCAGGTCAACCGCCACGGTAGTGCAGGCCGCCAAATCGGCAGAAGACAAGGATTGATCAATCGAAGTATGCTTTTTCATGGACTCGCCCTCGCTGTCGTTGGCTGTTTAGACTGCCACCGTGGCGCATTGACGCCTCGGCTTGGGCGAGTCCATTCAATTACAAAGTGGGGTTCGGCTTAACTGATCGGCATTAGCCCTACCGGCGCCTTCAGCAGTCTCAAGCGATTTTGATGACAACCTTCCCAAACGCCCCTTTCGCGAGATGCTCGTAAGCTTCTCGTGCTTGCTCGAACGGATACACCTGGTCGATCACGGGACGAATCTTGTGTTCATTGAGGAACGCATTCATCCGGTCAAACGATGAGCGCGGCGCCACGGCGATACCGCGAATGGTCGTCTGGCGGAAAATGAGTGGCATCAGATTGAGTTCAACGGTCTGCCCGGTCAAAAAGCCGATCTGCGCAATACGCCCGGATGCCTTGGTCGCTGCGACCGATTGATTGATGCCGTTGCCGCCAGCCACATCGAGCAGCAGATCCACGCCCTTGCCTTCGGTCAGCTTCAGCACTTCGTTCGCCCAGTTCGGCGTCGTTCTGTAATTGATGCCCGCCACCGCCCCCAGTCCCTTCACGGTTTGCAGGTTCTGGTCGCTACTCGACGTTGCGATCACCTTCGCGCCAAGCGCGGTAGCGATCTGCACGGCAAATATGGACACCCCACCAGTGCCCTGAACCAACACAGTTTGCCCCGGCTGAATGTGTCCAAAATCCACCAGCGAGTACCACGCCGTGAGCGCAGCAATCGGCAGTGTTGCGGCCTCTTCGTCACTCATGTTGTCTGGCGCAGCCACGGCACTGTCTTCGTGGATGATCATGTATTCGGCCAAACCACCAGGCAACGGCGAGCCGAAGCAGTAATCGGGTTCGTTGGGGCCAGGCTCGCCATCCAGCCAACGGGAGTAAAGATGCGAGTTGACCCGATCGCCGACTTCGAAGCGCGTGACGCCGTCACCGACCGCGACCACGGTACCGGCTGCATCGCTAACCGGGATCAGGAGTTTGGGCACCTTATGCGGCTCATAGATGCCATCAACGATAGCCTTGTCGCGAAAGTTGAGCGAGACAGCACCTACCTTGACCAATAGCTCGCCGGCCTTTGGTTGCGGGGTCGCTACCTCTGCCAATTGCAGGTTGTCGAGTCCGAAATCTTTCAATAACCAAGCTTTCATCATGAATCTCCAAATACACGTCAATGGCCGCAAACCGGAAATGGTTTTGCCTTGGGCACATCTTTCGCTTTTGGCACCACGCAATAAATGCGCGCAAAAAGACATGATTGTTCTATTCTGAGGCAACAATCATTTTGAGCTCCGTGAGTCTGTCGGAGCCCGCATGGAAACGTCATGGAATTGCTGCAATCGATGCGACTGTTCGCCAGGCTTGCCGAACTCGGCAGCTTCACTAAAGCCGCCGAGTCGCTGGACATCGGGCGGCCTCAGGTCACCCGTTACATCCAGGAGTTGGAGACGTCATTGGGGGTGCGCCTGTTCCAACGCACCACGAGAAAGGTGGCGCTCACCGCCGAGGGCGAGCGGTTCTATGAGCGGGTGCAGGAAATTCTCGGGGATATTTCTGCCGTGACCTCGATGTTTGACCGCACCGGAGCAACGCTCGCGGGCCGACTTCGCGTCGATATCCCGACCGCTTTCGCGCAAATGGAATTCATCAAARGCCTTAAAGAGTTCACCGCCACCTACCCCGCTATCAACTTGGTTCTGGGCGTGACCGATCGAGCCGTTGACCTGATTGGTGAAGGCATCGACTGTGCGTTACGTATCGGCGATTTGCCGGACTCGACATTGATCGCTCGCCCTATCGCGCTGGCAACCATGGTGACGTGCGCAGCGCCCGAGTATCTGCACAAGCACGGCGAACCCGAGACACTCGACGATCTGGACTCCCATAGGGGCGTCAACTTCCTGTCCGGTCAGAGCAACCGGACATTGCCTTGGCACTTCTCGGTCAAGGGTCAGGATCGTACGTTTGTCAGTAACGCAGGTATCACCGTCACCGAGTCGAATGCGTACGTTCAGTGTGGCGTATCGGGCTTCGGAATAATCCAGGCGCCAGGCATCACTGTGGCCGAGCATTTGGACAGTCGTGCATTAGTGGAGATTCTAAGACCCTATCGGCCAGCCCCTCGGCCTGTGTCGGTGCTGTACCCAAGCCGGACGCACCTGGCGCCGCAGGTACAGGTTTTTATTGAATGGCTGCAAGAGCGCTTTGTGCAGGTTCATTCTGACTGGCTGGAACGATAGGCGATCTTGGGGCCGCAATCGGTAGTAGCCAGTACTGATCCGATTACGGCCAAGGGTAAGTACTTACTCCTTCAGCTCAACCTTATCCARCGCCTGATTCACCGCCAATTCCCCCARCATCACCMCTTGCGTAATCCCCAGCAACGTCTTGCGGTGCGAGTTCTCCAATAGCGCCGCGAAATTGCTGAGCATGGTGGTGGCCGAGCCCAGTGATTCGCTGGCATTGGCCAGCAGGGATTCGGTGTCGTACTTGGGGTTGGCGAGGAACATGGGTTCGGGTTCGTTAGTGCTGGCCATGATGTGGGCCGCCGGATTGAGGTAGTGATCGAGCGCGCGCTCGGCCGCTTCGTGGAATTTTTTGGAATCGAGGGATTCGTAGGGCGATGCCGGATCGGTGTCCGGTGGGTTGGGTGTTGGTTTAAACATAGTGAAACTCCTAATTATAAAAGGAGCCCTCACCCTCGCTACCAAACGAAGGGTGGCGGCCATACGCGGGTTGGTAGACCGGTAACTAGGGAACCCGGCGCCCCCGAAGGAGCCCTGCGCATGGCCACCATAAAGCAGAGTTCTGCAAACGGTGTGCTATGCGACTAGTTATACCGGGCTACCAAACCCGATCACTGTTTTTCAGTGACCCAGCCACGATAGAACCCATGCCGTAGACGCACAAGCCGGCGAATTCTGTCTTACCCGTAGGCGATGACGCAAGGCGTTGTAGCCTTTGGGTGGTAACAGGAGGCTTCATTTAAACAGGCAAGATTCTTGTTGTTTAAACGCCAGCAAAACGAGGCAAACCACTCGCTGAGTCAAGTCCGAAATTCGCCCAAAACACGAAGACTTCAACTCTGCGCATTCAGAAACAATGAGAACAGCTCGGACTGAGATTTAATCCCCAGCTTGCTGTACATGTGCTTGCGGTGGACCTTCACCGTCTCGGCGGAAATCGCCAGCTTGCGCGCGATCTCCTTGTTCGAGCAGCCACTGAGCATCAACCGGCCGACTTCCAGTTCGCGGGCGGAGAGCGGCGTATCCAGCTGTTTGTCCGTAGAGTCCAGCCAGTTCTGCCAGCTTGGCGTCGGCAACGCCTTTTGCTCAAGCACCTCCCGCTCAAATGCCATGCGCTGACGCATCAGGGCGGCGACCCAAGGCTGGACAAGTGTGAGCAAGGCGATCTGCTCCGGGCTGAAACGGGCCTCGCTTCCCAGTGACAGGCTGAGGGTGCGCTCCGCGTCGAGCTGGGCGTTGATATGGACTTCGTCGGCAACGATATTGAGGCGGAAGTAGCGTTGGTAGTAGTCGGTCTGCTCGAAGCACTCCGGCGCCACGTCGGCCAGCCAGAACAAACCGTTCTGCGGTGCTTCCCGGTTGGCCAGGTAAAACGGATCGAGCAGATACAGGCCTTTGAGGTAATCCTGAAAGAGCGGGTCTGGCCCACCCTCCTTGCCCGGGCATTCTGCGAGCACCTGTGGTCGGCCATTGCTGAAAATCAGCACGACCCAACTGTCCACCGGTATGTATCTGTCCAGCAGACGCACCAGAGCCAGCCAGAAACCGGGCCGGTCAAGCCCCTCAATCAGCCTGCCAATCGCCTGGTGCCAGGCGATGTCTTGCAAGGTAATGCTCACAACTCTACCCATACGGGGTTACCCCATCGATGTGATTACTTTCCGTTTTATGGCTCTCCATACTTCATCCAGCCCTGGCGGGTGCTGTTCAGTTTGGCGATTGCGAGCCCACAACACGTGAAAGGATCACCGATGAAGATTGAACTCGTGCAACTTGGCGGTCGCGATGGCGATACCGCTTATAACCTAGAGCGTACCTTGCAGGCCATCGCTACGTGCGCAGTGGATACCGATCTGCTGATATTTCCCGAGACCCAATTGATGGGCTTCGCCAGTGCGCAACAGCTGGCCGAAGTCGCCGAGCCTCTGAATGGGCCAAGTGTGCAGGCGGTGCAGCGCGCCGTACGCGAACGGAACGTCGCGGTGGTGGTTGGCATGGCTGAGAATGACGGCGGTCTCTTCTACAACACTTCCCTGCTGATAACGCCACAAGGGATCGCCTTGCACTATCGCAAGACTCACCTTTGGCCATCGGAACGTGGCCTGTTCCAGCCGGGCAACCGCTATGCCACTGCGCTCTGGAAAGGCGTCCGTGTCGGTCTCCTTATTTGCTACGACATTGAATTGCCGGAAAGTGCTCGCGCCCTCGGCCAACTCGGCGCCGAGCTGATCCTGGTCACTAACGGAAACATGGATCCCTACGGCCCTGTCCACCGCACCGCAATCATGGCTCGCGCCCAGGAAAACCAAGCCTTCGCGGTGATGGTGAATCGAGTCGGCGACGGCGAGGAAGGCCTCGTGTTTGCCGGTGGGAGTTCCGTGATCGATCCCTTCGGGCGAACCTTATTCGAAGCAGGACGCGAAGAGTGCCGTCAGGTGGTAGCGCTTGATCTCGACCTGCTGCGCACCGCCCGCCTCGACTATGACTACCTCAGTGACCGCCGCCTGCTCCTCAAAGGCGAACAGCTTGAGCACGGTGATGGTCGTCGTGAACTGCTGATCCCCTGATCCACAGCGATTGTTCCGGCCTGATTCGATGTTTACCCAATCACAACAATAATTCACACACTAGCAGGAGCAGTGCTCGTGTCCCTGGACCCGGCGCCAATGCTCTGGAGCATCCCGATGAAATCGACTCGCTACATGCCCTTCGTCCTGGTCACGCTGTTCAGTGTCGGCCTGGCCTGCGCCAACGCCGACGAGCCTGCCAAATCCAGCGTGCACATCTACAACTGGTATGACTACATTGCCCCGAACACGATGAAAGACTTCGAAAAAGAAGCGGGCATCAGCGCTGTGTACGATGTGTTCGACAACAGCGACGTCATGCAAAGCAAACTGATGGCCGGCCGCAGCGGCTATGACGTCGTGGTTGCCAGTGCAGACCTGCTACCGAACCTGATCAAGTCAGGCGTGCTGAAAAAACTGGATCGCTCGAAGTTGCCCAACTGGTCCCACCTCGACCCCGACATCCTCGCCAAATTGCAGAGCAACGATCCCGAAAACAGCTATGCAGCCCCATATCTGTGGGGTACCACTGGCATCGGTTATGACGCGGACAAGGTCCGATTAATACTCGGCCCGGATGCGCCAGTGAATTCCTGGGACCTGATATTCAAGGAAGACAATCTGGCCAAGCTGAGTCAATGCGGCGTGGCCATGCTGGACGCCCCCAGCGACGTTATTCCCATCGCATTGCATTACCTGGGACTGCCTTACAACAGCCAGAACCCGGAGGATTACAAAAAAGCTCAGGAGCTGCTGCTGAAACTGCGTCCCCATATCGTCTACTTCGATTCCTCCAAGTTCATCTCTGATCTGGCCAATGGCAACATCTGCGTCGTGCTGGGCTGGGCCGGTGGTGTCGCCGATGCGCAAAAAGCCTCTGAGCTGGCCGGCAACCATCGCAACCTCGTCTACAGCATTCCCCGCGAAGGGGCGCCGGTCTGGGTGGAGAGTCTGGTGCAGCTCAACGATGCGCCGAACCCGGAGCAAGGGTTGGCCTTCATCAACTACATGCTGCGCCCCGAAGTCATCGCCGAGTCATCCAACTACCTGAGCTATCCGAACGCCAACAAGGACGCCACCGCGCTTGTCGAGCAGAAAATCCGCGATAACCCGGGGGTGTATCCGTCCAGACAAGTGCTGGACACGCTATTTCCGCTGGAACCACTGCCGCTGAAGATGGAGCGCGTGCGCACCCGCGCGTGGAACACGATCAAGACCGGCGCTTGATGGGCAGACGCTGTACTGCTGATGACTGACCAAGCCCCGTCCTCAAACCAATCAAAAAAAGAGAGATCATGAAAATGACGATGAAACCGCGTGCCCGCGATCTGAACATTCAGTTCGGCCAACTGCCACCCGGCCCGCTCAATGCCATCACCGATGTGCCTGGTGTACGGGTCGGCCACAGCAACGTGCGAGGACGCACCGCCAGCGGCCGCGACATCCTGACCGGTGTCACTGTTATCGAACCACGGACCGGTTCCACCAGCCAGCAACCGTGCTTTGCCGGCGTCCATGTGTTGAACGGCAACGGCGACGCCACCGGTCTTGAGTGGATTCGCGAGGCGGGTCTGTTGACCAGTCCCATCGCCTTCACCAACACCCACAGCCTGGGCGTGGTACGCGATGCGCTGGTGGTGCTGGACCGTGAACAGCAGCCGGATGACGGGCGCCTCTACTGGAACATGCCGGTGGTGCTGGAGACTTTCGACGGCCTGCTCAACGACATCAACGGCTTCCATGTGAAGATTGAACATGTGGCCCAGGCCCTGGGTTCGGCCACGGGCGGGCCGGTAACGGAAGGCGCCGTCGGCGGCGGTAGCGGCATGATCTGCCATGAATTCAAGGGCGGAATCGGTACTGCATCACGGCGTCTGAGCCGTGCACAGGGCGGCTGGACCGTTGGCGCCATCGTCCAGGCCAACCACGGCATCCGTAACGAACTGCGCGTCGACGGCTACCCGGTCGGACGCTACATGGAACAGGTCGACTCGCCGTTCCTCAAGGCTTCGCTGCCGCACCCTGGCATGGGTTCGATCGTCGTTTGCCTGGCCACCGATGCGCCGTTGCTGCCGCACCAATGTACGCGCCTGGCACAACGCGCCAGCCTCGGCCTCGCCCGCACTGGTGGTGGCAATGAAGACCACAGCGGTGACATCTTCATCGCCTTCGCCACCGGTAATCAGGTGCCGCCGGCCGCCTATGAGAGTAAGCGCGCGCCGACGACCGACAACCTGAGCATGGTCAATAACGACCACATCAGCGAGTTGTTCCTGGCCGCCACCGAAGCGGTGGAAGAAGCCATCATCAATGCCTTGCTGGCCTGCGACACTGCCGAAGGCAACGGCCATGCCGTATCGGGCCTGGATGGCGAGACGCTGCTCAAAGCCTTGCATCAGGCCGGCTGGCCGGGAACGGCGAATGGCTAACTGATCCAGCGGTGTTGGGAGAAAGACAGGATCGACCACCATTGGCGCCGGCAGCTAGAGCGCCCCAAGGGTAAACCCCATCGCCAGTACAGCGGACAACGCCAGCATAATCAGCAACGTAATAAACAATAGGCACAACTCAGCGAGCTGCTTATAAAGGCGTATCGGCCTTTTCGTGATTAGAGCAATTGACTTACTAGTAGTAGCCATCACCAACTCTCCCTTTTCCGCGGAACACGTACTAGCTCTGGAAGGTGTACATCAGGGTCACCAGCAGGATGAACAGCGCGCCGTTCAGGGCGAACAACCGACCGGTGGCCGCTGATGCCGCCGCTCACAGGCTGACAGATGGCGGGAAGATGTTTGGACAGATGCTCAGTGCCAGGCCGATGTAACCGAGGAACATCAGCACCTGGGTGAACATAACCGGCCAGTGCATATGACGTTGGCATCGGCAGTATCGGGTCGAGTTTTTTCGTGCCGAAATCATCCAGCGCCACAGCGTTCGCGGTGGTCAGGGTAATGGCAATGGTTGTTGTAATGAGCATCGTACAGAGCGGGCTTGACCAGAGCAGTAAGGCGATAGAGCTGCATAGTGGCGCTCGCTTCATTTTTCACCCCTCGCGTCATACCGAATCAGGCAAGCCCCGCCGTCTACAAGATGTCTGGGCCGACATCTGTTGCAGGTGCCAGGGGGTGAAGCAACGAATGAGCCATAACAATAGGGCGGAGCAAAAAGTTCAAATTTATTAACAAGTCACTTCTTAGTGTTTCAAGCGAGAGAAAAGTGGGGGAAATATTCCTCACATTTGGTGGTAAACGCCCGGCCAGGTGGGTGTAATGCCCCATATATGGAG
>NZ_JBFUKU010000233.1:0-8202 GCF_056400685.1 Pseudomonas sp. P5_A12
TGGCGTCCAGACAGTCACTATTGATGGTGAATGTTAGCCCGCCATCGCGAGCAGGCTCGCTCCCACAGGGGTCTTCATTGGGCTCAAGTGCCTTGCGCAGCACCGCCTTCAAGCTTGCGCCACAGCAACCGCACGTTGGCCTTGCGCACCAGTGCGCAACGATACAGGCGAATTTCCAGCGGCACATGCCATTGCGGGCCACCACAGACCACCAGTTCGCCGCGAGCCAGCTCGGCACGCACGCTCAGTTGTGGCACCCAGGCAATCCCCAATCCTTCCAGCGCCATGCTTTTCAGGCTGTCGGCCATGGCAGTTTCGTAAATGGTGGTGAAGCGCAGTGCACGCTGGCGCAGCAGCATGTTCACCGAACGTCCGAGAAACGCGCCGGCGCTGTAAGCGAGCAAAGGCACGCTGGCTTCGCCTTCCAGATCAAACAAAGGTTTTCCTTCGGCATCAGCGGCGCAAACCGGCAGCATCTCAGTGTGACCAAGGTGCAGAGACGGAAAAATTTCCGGGTCCATCTGCAACGCAGCATCGGGGTCGTAAAACGCCAACATCAAATCGCAACCGCCCTCGCGCAAGGCATGCACCGCGTCGCCGACGTTGGTTGCCACCAGACGCGTCGCGATATTCAAGCCTTCATTGCGCAGCTGTGCGATCCAGCGGGGAAAGAAACCCAACGCCAATGAGTGAGCGGCGGCGACTTGCATCACTTCGCCCTGCCCACCTTCCAGGTGATGAAGATGGCGCAGCACTTCGCCCAGTTGTTCGACCACGGTCCGCGCCGTCACCAGAAACAATTGCCCCGCCGCTGTCAGCTCGACGGGTGTGCGCGAGCGATTGACCAGTTGCAGCCCCAGCGCGGCTTCAAGGCTGCGGATACGCCGGCTGAAGGCCGGCTGCGTCACGAAGCGTCGTTCCGCAGCCTGGGAGAAGCTGCGGGTGGCGGCCAGGGCGCTGAAGTCCTCAAGCCATTTACTTTCCAGATTCATCACGTCCTCCCGGACACGCACCAATTTAGGTCGCACGCTCGCCGCAATCACGGCGTCACACCGACATTATGCCGAATGTGCATAGGCCAGTGTTTAACAGCATTGGCCGAAATTCTTCCACAAGCCTAGCATTTGCAGTGTTCCGGCACAGACCGGGTCCATATCGAGATGATTTCTATCATGTCCTCCGCTGCATCTTTCCGCACAGAAAAAGACCTGCTTGGCGTACTCGAAGTACCTGCACAAGCGTATTACGGCATCCAGACCCTGCGAGCGGTGAATAACTTCCGTCTCTCGGGCGTTCCGATTTCGCATTACCCGAAGCTGGTGGTCGGTCTGGCGATGGTCAAACAGGCCGCCGCTGACGCCAACCGCGAACTGGGTCACCTGAGCGAAGCCAAGCACGCTGCCATCAGCGAAGCTTGTGCACGTTTGATCCGCGGCGATTTCCACGAAGAATTCGTGGTGGACATGATTCAAGGCGGCGCTGGCACTTCAACCAACATGAATGCCAACGAAGTCATCGCCAACATCGCGCTGGAGGCCATGGGTCACCAGAAAGGCGAATACCAATACCTGCACCCGAACAACGACGTGAACATGGCGCAGTCGACCAACGACGCCTACCCGACCGCGATCCGCCTGGGTCTGCTGTTGGGTCACGACGCACTGCTGGCCAGCCTCGACAGCCTGATCCAGTCGTTCGCCGCCAAAGGTGAAGAATTCAGCCACGTTCTGAAGATGGGTCGTACCCAGCTGCAAGACGCTGTGCCGATGACCCTGGGCCAGGAATTCCGTGCATTCGCCACGACCCTGGGCGAAGACCTGGCGCGTCTGAAAACACTGGCACCTGAACTGCTGACCGAAGTGAACCTGGGCGGTACTGCGATCGGTACCGGCATCAACGCTGACCCGCGATACCAGCACCTGGCCGTTCAGCGCCTGGCMMYSATCAGCGGYCARCCGCTGGTWCCGGCRGCCGACCTGATCGAAGCCACSTCCGACATGGGCGCCTTCGTRYTGTTCTCCGGCATGCTCAAGCGTACCGCGGTCAAACTGTCGAAGATCTGCAACGACCTGCGTCTGCTGTCCAGCGGCCCACGCACCGGCATCAACGAAATCAACCTGCCGGCGCGTCAGCCAGGCAGCTCGATCATGCCAGGCAAGGTCAACCCGGTTATTCCGGAAGCCGTTAACCAGGTAGCGTTCCAGATCATCGGTAACGACCTGGCCCTGACCATCGCGGCCGAAGGCGGCCAGCTGCAACTGAACGTGATGGAGCCGCTGATCGCTTTCAAGATCTTCGACTCGATCCGTCTGCTGCAACGCGCCATGGACATGCTGCGCGAGCACTGCATCACCGGCATCACCGCCAACGAAGAGCGCTGCCGCGAACTGGTCGAACACTCGATCGGTCTGGTCACCRCACTGAACCCGTACATCGGCTATGAAAACGCCACCCGTATCGCCCGTATCGCCCTCGAAAGCGGCCGCGGCGTGCTGGAACTGGTGCGCGAAGAAGGCTTGCTCGACGACGCCATGCTCGCCGACATCCTGCGCCCGGAAAACATGATTGCTCCGCGTCTGGTGCCTCTGAAGGCTTAACCGAACGCAGGCTCTTGCTCTTTTAACGAAGAGCACCGAGAGCCACAACGCTCACCAGGTCGAGGGACTAGACACCTCTCACCTTTTGAGGGCTTGGGGATTTTTCCCCAGGCCCTTTTTTTTAACTTCGTTTAGTAACAACACCGAACCTGTGGGAGCGGGCTTGCCCGCGATGAACGATAACGCGGTGTATTTGAAAAACCGCGGCGCCTGCATAGCGGGCAAGCCCGCTCCCACAAAAACTCGGCGCCATTACGTCGAGTGTTTCAAAGGCCTCGCGTCATCGCTCGCACCAAAACTGTGCAGACGGACGGCACTCTCATCGGTATAGTGCCGCCCCTCTTCGCATGAGCGGTCGTCGGTAACGAGGCCCAAACCCATGCGAAACCCGAACTAATAACAAACCTGCGAAATGGGACAGGGACGAACACGCGCCTCACCTGTTGTGCCACGCGCACAGCTGTGTAACGCGATGTTTCTGCCCGCCCAACATTTTCCTACACAAAAAACAGCGAGGAATAATCCATGCTCGAAGTCATTAACGACTTCCTCTCAGGGAAAGTACTGATCGTGCTCATTGTCGGGCTCGGTAGCTACTTCACGATCCGCTCGCGTTTCGTTCAATTGCGTCACTTCTTCCACATGTTCGCTGTATTCGGCGACAGCCTCAAAAGCAGCGCCGGGCAACTCAGTTCGTTCCAGGCCCTGATGCTCAGCCTCGCCGGCCGTGTCGGTGCGGGCAACATCGCGGGTGTCGGTATTGCCGTGACCCTTGGCGGTCCAGGCGCGGTGTTCTGGATGTGGGTGACCGCGCTGGTCGGCATGTCCAGCAGCTTCTTCGAATGCTCCCTCGGCCAGCTCTACAAGCGCTGCGATTCCGACGGCACCTACCGCGGCGGCCCGTCCTACTACATTCAGCATGGCCTGCAGAAACGCTGGTTGGGCATGATCATGGCGTTCCTGTTGCTGGTGACCTTCGGGTTTGCCTTCAACGGCCTGCAATCCCACGCCGTGACTCACTCGCTGAACAACGCCTTCGGCCTCGACACCACTTACACCGGCATCGCGCTGGCGGTATTGCTGGGCCTGGTGTTCATCGGCGGGATCAAGCGCATCGCGAAGGTCGCCGACCTGTTGGTGCCGGTGAAAACCCTGGTATACATCGGCGTGACCATCTACGTGATCGTGCTGCAATTCGATCACGTACCCGGCATGCTGATGACCATCGTCAAAAGCGCTTTCGGTCTCGACCAGGCGTTTGGCGGTCTGATCGGCAGCGCGATTGTCATGGGCGTGAAGCGTGGCGTGTTCGCCAACGAAGCGGGCCTGGGCAGTGCGCCTAACGTAGCCGCCGTGGCCTCGGTCGAGCACCCGGTTGCTCAGGGTGTAGTTCAAGCGTTCAGCGTGTTCCTCGACACCTTCGTGATCTGCACCTGCACCGCGTTGTTGATCCTGCTCTCGGGCTTCTACACCCCGGGCTTCGAAGGCGACGGCATTGCCCTGACCCAAAACTCGCTGGCCGCCGTGGTCGGTGACTGGGGCCGGATGTTCATTTCCGTGGCCCTGTCGTTGTTCGTGTTCACCTCGATTCTCTACAACTACTACCTGGGCGAGAGCAACCTGCGTTTCCTGATCGGTGAAAACCGCAAGGCGCTGATCGGCTACCGCGCCTTGGTGTTGGTGTTGATCTTCTGGGGGGCCATCGAAAACCTGAGCACCGTGTTCGCCTTCGCCGACATCACCATGACCATGCTGGCGTTTGTGAACCTGATCGCGCTGTTCCTGCTGTTCAAGGTCGGCATGCGCATCCTGCGTGACTACGATGACCAGCGTGCGGCCGGGATCAAGACCCCGGTGTTCGATTCGAGCAAGTTCCCGGATCTGGATCTGGACCTGAAAGCCTGGCCGGCCAACCCGCCAGCGGCTGCCACCAAGGCTGAAGCCGAGCCACAAGGCGTACCCGCAGCGCAACGCTGATCGGTAAACGACGGGTGCACAACCTGTGGGAGCCAGCCTGCTGGCGATGACGGACTGTTAGTTGACGCATTAGTGTCTAACATACCGCTATCGCGAGCAGGCTCGCTCCCACATGTCATCTCTTGCGGAGACTTCCCCATGGTTCCCAATTCCTTTCCTGCTGCCCAGCACGTCATGGTGCTCTACACCGGTGGCACCATCGGCATGCAAGCCAGCGCTCACGGCCTGGCCCCGGCGTCCGGTTTCGAAGCGCGGATGCGTGACTACCTGCACAGCCAGCCTGAGTTGGTGGTGCCGCAGTGGCGTTTTCGCGAGATGTCGCCACTGATCGACAGCGCCAACATGTCCCCGGCGTATTGGCAGCAACTGCGCGAAGCCGTGGTCGATGCGGTGGATGTGCAAGGCTGCGACAGCGTGCTGATCCTGCACGGCACGGACACCCTGGCCTACAGCGCAGCGGCCATGAGCTTTCAGTTACTCGGCCTGCACGCTCGTGTGTGTTTCACCGGCTCCATGCTGCCGGCCGGCGTGACCGACAGCGATGCCTGGGAAAACCTCAGTGGCGCGTTGGCTGCCCTCGGCCATGGCCTGGCACCAGGCGTTCATTTGTACTTCCACGGCGAACTGCTGGATCCGACGCATTGCGCGAAAGTGCGCAGTTTCGGTCGTCATCCGTTCGAGCGGCTTGAGCGTCAGGGCGGCGGTGTGAAGGCCACTTCGATTCCGACACAACTGAACTACAACCAGAGCAAGCAACTGGCGAAGGTTGGGGTGCTGCCACTGTTCCCCGGCATCGGCGCCGACGTTTTGGACGGCCTGCTCGACAGCGGCATTCAGGGTCTGGTGCTGGAGTGCTACGGCAGCGGCACCGGGCCAAGCGATAACCCCGAGTTCCTTGCCAGCCTGGAACGGGCGCGGGACAAGGGCGTGGTGGTGGTTGCGATTACGCAATGCCATGAAGGTGGCGTTGAACTGGATGTTTACGAAGCCGGTAGCCGCTTGCGTGGCGTTGGCGTGCTTTCGGGTGGAGGCATGACTCGTGAGGCCGCGTTCGGCAAGTTGCATGCGCTGTTGAGTGCAGGGCTGGATATCGCAGAAGTGCGTCGCCTCGTAGAACTCGACCTCTGCGGCGAACTCATCTGACACACCACAAAACCTGTGGGAGCGAGCCTGCTCGCGAATGCGGTACATCAGTCACATCAATGTTGGATGTGCCGACGCCTTCGCGAGCAAGCTAGCTCCCACAGGTTCTTCGCTCGGCATATAACTTGCTGCGTTACAGCCATCCCAAGGCTGGAACCCACCCATGCTCCACTCCCACCTCACCACCCTCAACGCCGTTTCTCTGGTTCTCAACGCATTCAAGGCCGAAGGCCTGTCCAGCGAGGCCTTGCTCGCGGGAAGCGGGATCAGCGCGTCAGACTTGAATCGGGCGGACACACGCATCACCACCAATCAGGAGATGCAGGTCTGCGCCAACGCCGTCGCCCTCAAGCGCGATATCGGCCTGGAACTGGGTCGGCGGATGCACGTGTCGTCCTACGGCATGCTCGGTTATGCGCTGCTCACCAGTGCCACCTTCGGTGACGCTTTGCGGTTGGCGATGCGCTATCCGGCGCTGTTGGGAACACTTTTCGAGCTGAGCCTGGAAGACGACGGCGAGCGTGTCTGGTTCGTGGCGGCGGATTACCGGGAAAGCCCGGCGATGGCGGTGTTCAATGCCGAATTCTGTCTGGTGTCATTGAAGGTCATCTGCGACGACCTGCTCGGCCACCGGTTACCGCTGCTGGCCGCACGCTTCGAACACACCGCGCCGGACTATCAGGCGACCTATACCGAACACTTCGATTGCACGCTGAACTTCGAGGCGCGGAACAACGCATTTGCCTTCGACCGACGCTGGCTCGACCAGCCCTTGCCGCTCGCCGATGTCATTACCCATCAGGCCATGGCCGAACGCTGCCGCAAACAGAACACCGAGTTCACCGGTCGCCAGGCATGGCTGGGGCGGATTCGGCAGTTGCTCGGCGCGCAATTGAATGCAGCGCCGGGGCTTGAAGGGTTGGCCGGGCAGATGAATTGCTCGGCGCGGACATTGCGTCGGCATCTTAAGGATTTGGGTTGCAGCTATCAGGAAATGCTCGATGAACTGCGCTTCGAGCAGGCCAAGCAAATGCTCTGCGAGGACCAACTGCCGATCTACCGAATCGCCGAGGCACTGGGCTTCAGCGAGACGGCGAGCTTCCGTCATGCGTTTGTGCGCTGGAGCGGTGTGGCGCCGAGCCAGTTCCGGCCACACCGATAAATCCTGTGGGAGCGGGCTTGCCCGCGAAGGCAGTCTTTCGGCCATTGGATGTGTATCGGATGTACTGGCCTCATCGCGGGCAAGCCCGCTCCCACAAGGCAGGGGCGAATTTCGGTCAAACTTTTTGGCCATATCAATCCCCTTTTGGCCTTTCCTGCCGTTCTCCCAAACGCTGCCTGCCGCAAGACTGTGTTCAACCGAACCCGCCTGCGGAGAACAAGAAAATGCTGACGATCTACTCGGACGATCACCACCTGCACCACGGCCGTTGCGAATTGATAGACGGGCAACTGAAGCCCTGCTTCGAAATGCCGTCACGCGCCGACCATGTGTTGCAACGCGTGCAGCAC
Source organism: Pseudomonas sp. P5_A12 (assembly GCF_056400685.1). NCBI lineage: Bacteria > Pseudomonadati > Pseudomonadota > Gammaproteobacteria > Pseudomonadales > Pseudomonadaceae > Pseudomonas > Pseudomonas sp. P5_A12. Next base: position 7,230 of record NZ_JBFUKU010000233.1, read on the forward strand.
CAGAATCTCGGCCCGGTCGAAGCACCGCAGGATTTCGGCCTCGATCCGATCGCACGCATCCACAGTCGCGACTACCTCGACTTCTTCAAGGGTGCCTGGGCACGCTGGACCGAACTCAACACCGACGGCGACTTGCTGCCCTACACCTGGCCGGCCCGAACCCTGCGCTCGATTAAACCCACCAGCCTGCACGGCCAACTCGGCTACTACAGCTTCGACGCCGGCGCACCGATCACCGCCGGTACCTGGCAAGCGGCATACAGCGCGGCGCAAGTGGCCCTTACCGCGCAGGCGCAAATCCAGAGCGGCGCGCGCAGCGCCTTCGCCCTGTGCCGTCCACCGGGACATCACGCTGCCAGCGATTTGATGGGTGGTTATTGCTACCTCAACAACGCCGCCATCGCCGCTCAAGCTTTCCTTGATCAGGGCCACAAAAAAGTCGCGATCCTCGACGTCGACTACCACCACGGCAACGGCACTCAATCGATTTTTTATGAGCGCAGCGACGTGCTGTTCACCTCGATCCACGGCCACCCGGAAGCCGAGTTCCCGTTCTTCCTCGGCTATGAAGACGAGCTGGGTGAAGGCGCCGGCGAAGGCTTCAACTTCAACTACCCTTTGCCCGCCGGATCTGGCTGGGACACGTGGAGTGCAGCCTTGGATCAGGCCTGCCAAGAGATCGAAAAATACGCTGCCGACATTGTCGTCGTCTCCCTGGGCGTCGATACCTTCAAGGACGACCCCATCTCGCAATTCAAGCTCGACAGCCCGGATTACCTGGCCATGGGCGAGCGCATCGCGCGCCTCGGCAAGCCGACGCTGTTCGTGATGGAAGGCGGCTACGCGGTAGAAGAAATCGGCATCAATGCCGTGAACGTGCTCGAAGGTTTTGAAAGCGCCCAATGAGGAATTAGAACTATGAATCGACTCAAGCGTTTTATCGCTCCCGCGCTGTGCGCCACGGTGCTCAGTG
>NZ_JBFUKU010000234.1:0-8198 GCF_056400685.1 Pseudomonas sp. P5_A12
CTGCAAGTGCGACAGGTCGTGGGCACCGTCCTCTGCGGGTTCCAGCGCATGGGGCAGTAATTCAGCGGCGAGGTTTTGCAGAGGTGCGAAAGCATCAGTGGTCATAAACATCCTTTTAAGTGAAAAAGTTTTCAGCTGCTACAGATGCTCCATGGCTCGGCTTTGAATTTCCAGTGTGACGAGCGCAACGCGGCGACATAGTATGGCGTTTTCAACCTTTGACGAAGGCACGTCCCAATGACGATCGAGATCCGCCCGGCGACCCCCAGCGATGCACCGCAAATCCTCGGGTTCATCACTGAACTGGCCGACTACGAACGTGCCCGCCACGAAGTCATTGCCAGCGTCGCCGATATCGAGCGCAGCCTGTTCAGCGAAGGCGCCACCGCCCACGGACTGATCTGCCTGCGCGACGGCCAGCCCATCGGCTTCGCGGTGTTCTTCTTCAGCYATTCCACCTGGCTTGGCAGCAACTGCCTGTACCTCGAAGACCTCTACATCACCCCCGAACAACGCGGCGGCGGTGCCGGCAAAACCTTGCTGCGCCACCTGGCGAAAATTGCCTGTGCCAATGATTGCGGACGATTCGAGTGGAGCGTTCTGGACTGGAACAAACCGGCGATCGAGTTTTATAAATCGTTAGGTGCGCAACCGCAGGAAGAGTGGGTGCGGTACCGGATGGATGGGGCGGTGTTGCGCGAGTTTGCCGAGGGTAATTAAACGTCAGCGTCGTCGGATAAAAAATCGCAGCCTTTGGTTGCGATTTTTTTTGCAATTATCCCAATATATGGGAGTTATATTTATATATTGAGATTATCCTTCTTCCCGGTTTATAGTCCCGCTCACTCACTGCCAATAAACAAAACAGGTGAAGCGATGCTGGCGCAATTGATCGCGCTCGATTGGGGGACAACCTCATTACGTGCTTACAAACTCGCTACGGATGGTCAGGTGCTCGAACAACGTTCGTTGTCGTCGGGGATCATGCAGCTGCCCAAGACGCCGCGAATCATTAAAGGTCAGGCTTGCACTGACGGTTTTGAACTGGCCTTCGATGAGGCCTGTGGTGACTGGCTCGATGCGCAGCCGGATTTGCCGGTGATCGCCTGTGGCATGGTCGGCAGCGCGCAGGGCTGGCGTGAAGCGGCCTACCGCGATACGCCGGCGAACGTCGCCAATCTCGGAATTTCCCTACAAACGGTTCGCAGTCTTCGCGGTGTCGATGTGCACATCGTGCCGGGGGTGATTCAGCGTTCGCCGTTGCCGAATGTCATGCGCGGCGAAGAAACCCAGGTGCTTGGCGTGCTGCACACTCTTCAGGGCGAGGCGGGCGACGATCTGCTGATCGGCTTGCCGGGCAGTCATTCGAAATGGGTAGAAGTGGCCGACGGCTGCATCGTGCATTTCGATACGTTCATGACCGGCGAAATTTTCGCCGTGCTCAGCGAACACAGCATTTTGGGACGCACCCAGCAAAAGGGCGTGCCTTTCGATGGCCAGGCTTTCGATCGTGGGGTGCAAGTGGCCTTGTCGGCGGATGGCGAGATCGGTCCGTTGTCGACAGTGTTCAGTGCCCGCAGCCTCGGGCTGACCGGTGATCTGAGCGCCACGGCCCAAGCGGATTATCTATCGGGGCTGTTGATCGGTCATGAGCTGTCAGCGCTGGCGACCACCCAGCGACGTCGACGCAAAAGTGTGCACCTGCCTTCGATCATCCTCATCGGTAATGCCCAACTCTGTGACCGCTACAGCCGRGCCCTCGACGCCTGCGGTTTTGCCCGGGTGGTGCTGGCCAAGCAAGCCACCGAACGCGGGTTGTGGCAGTTGGCGCTCGCCGCCGGACTGATCACCCCCAATCAATCCCGTTAAACCTGACTGGAGGTCTGACATGCTCAAACACGCCTTGGCGCAAAACGGCCTGATCGCGATCCTGCGTGGCTTGCGCCCGCAAGAAGCGGCGGCCATCGGCGAAGTCCTGTACGCCGCCGGATTTCGCGTCATCGAAGTGCCGCTTAATTCCCCTGAACCGTACGAAAGTATCCGCATCTTGCGCAGCACCTTGCCCGCCGATTGCCTGATCGGTGCCGGCACCGTGTTGACACCGGAACAGGTTGAGCAGGTGAAAGCCGCCGGCGGCCAAGTGATCGTCATGCCGCACAGCGATCCCAAGGTGCTGCGCGCCGCGAAAGCAGCGGGGATGTTCCTGTCGCCGGGTGTTGCCACACCGACTGAAGCGTTCGCCGCACTGGCCGAAGGCGCGGATGTGCTGAAGATGTTCCCCGCCGAGCAGATGGGGCCGGCGGTCGTCAAAGCGTGGCTCGCGGTATTGCCGGCCGGAACCATTCTGGCGCCGGTCGGCGGCATCACGCCGGACAACATGCAGGTGTTTATCGACGCGGGCGTCAAAGGCTTCGGTCTCGGTTCCGGATTGTTCAAACCGGGGATGACGCCAGCGGAYGTCGCCGTCAATGCCAAGGCCTACGTGGCTGCCTGGAAATCCCTTCGCTAAGACTTTTTGGCGCTGTGAGCGCTGCCTCTAATAAGAGAGACAAGAAAATGAAAATCACCAAACTGACCACCTTCATCGTTCCACCGCGCTGGTGCTTCCTCAAGGTTGAAACCGACGAGGGCGTAACCGGTTGGGGCGAGCCCGTGGTCGAAGGCCGCGCCCACACCGTTGCGGCTGCGGTTGAAGAATTGTCCGACTACCTGATCGGCAAAGACCCACGCAACATCGAAGACATCTGGACCGTGCTGTATCGCGGCGGCTTTTACCGGGGTGGCGCGATCCACATGAGCGCGCTTGCCGGTATCGATCAGGCGCTGTGGGACATCAAGGGCAAGGCCCTGGGTGTGTCGGTCAGTGATTTACTCGGCGGTCAGGTGCGGGACAAGATTCGTGTGTATTCGTGGATCGGCGGCGACCGGCCGGCGGACACCGCTCGTGCGGCGAAAGAAGCGGTTTCCCGTGGTTTCACTGCGGTGAAAATGAACGGCACCGAAGAACTGCAATTTCTCGATTCCTTCGAGAAAGTCGACCTGGCCCTGGCCAACGTCGCCGCCGTGCGTGATGCGGTCGGACCGAACGTCGGCATCGGCGTCGACTTCCATGGCCGGGTCCACAAGCCCATGGCCAAGGTGCTGATGAAAGAGCTTGATCCGTACAAACTGATGTTCATCGAAGAGCCGGTGCTCAGCGAAAACTACGAAGCGCTGAAGGAACTGGCGCCGCTGACCAGTACCCCGATTGCCCTCGGTGAGCGGCTGTTCTCGCGCTGGGATTTCAAGCGTGTGCTGAGCGAGGGCTACGTCGATATCATCCAGCCGGATGCGTCCCACGCCGGTGGCATCACCGAAACCCGCAAAATCGCCAACATGGCCGAAGCTTACGACGTGGCGCTGGCGCTGCATTGCCCGCTGGGGCCGATCGCCTTGGCGGCGTGCCTGCAACTGGACGCGGTTTGCTACAACGCGTTCATCCAGGAGCAGAGCCTGGGCATTCACTACAACGAGAGCAACGACCTGCTCGATTACGTGAAAGATCCGCGGGTGTTCGACTACGACAAAGGCTTCGTGAAGATCCCGAATGGCCCGGGCCTGGGCATCGAGATCAACGAGGAATACGTGATCGAACGCGCCGCCGTCGGCCACCGCTGGCGCAACCCGATCTGGCGCCATGCCGATGGCAGTTTTGCTGAGTGGTGAGTGCTTCCTGACCCACCCCAAACCCCTGTGGGAGCCAGCCTGCTGGCGATTTGGTCGGCACATCAGCATATAGGGTGACTGACACACCGCTATCGCCAGCAGGCTGGCTCCCACAGTTTGATCTCCATGGACAGGGAGATCTGCATCATTCCAGTTTCACATCGACCTCAACAAACATAAGAAGAGGCAATCCTCATGCAACCGCAAACCCTCATAGGGCAAGCGTCGTTGGTGACGCCCAGTCGCAAGCGATTTTTCATCATGGTCCTGCTGTTCATCACCGTGGTGATCAACTACCTGGACCGCAGCAACCTCTCCATTGCAGCCCCGGCTCTGACCAGCGAGCTGGGCATCGATCCGATCCACGTCGGGCTGATCTTCTCGGCGTTCGGCTGGACCTACGCCGCGATGCAGATCCCCGGCGGCTGGTTGGTGGACCGTGTGCCGCCGCGCATCCTCTACAGTGTCGCCTTGCTGCTGTGGTCGATAGCCACGGTCATGCTCGGTTTCGCCGGCAGCTTCATCGCCTTGTTTGTCCTGCGCATGGCGGTCGGCGCCCTGGAAGCCCCAGCCTATCCGATCAACAGCCGCGTGGTGACCACCTGGTTCCCCGAGCGCGAACGCGCCACGGCCATTGGTTTCTACACCTCCGGGCAGTTTGTCGGCCTGGCATTCCTGACGCCGGTACTCGCATGGTTGCAGCATGAATTTGGCTGGCACATGGTGTTCATCAGCACCGGCGCGGTTGGCATTTTGTGGGCGGTGATCTGGTACGCGGTGTATCGCGAGCCTCGGGATTTCAAAGGCGTCAACGACGCTGAAATCGATTTGATTCGAGAGGGCGGCGGGCTGGTGGATATCCAGGCCGAGCAAGCCAAGGTCAAAGCGAAATTCAGCTGGACTGACCTCGGGATTGTCCTGACTAAACGCAAACTGTGGGGCATCTACCTCGGCCAGTTCTGTCTCAACTCGACGTTGTGGTTTTTCCTGACGTGGTTCCCGACCTACCTGGTGAAATATCGTGGCATGGACTTCATCAAGTCCGGGCTGTTGGCATCGCTGCCATTCCTCGCCGCTTTCGTCGGTGTGTTGTGTTCGGGGTTCTTCTCCGACTTCCTGATCCGTCGCGGTTACACGGTGGGTTTCGCTCGCAAGTTGCCGATCATTGGTGGCCTGCTGATTTCCACCTCGATCATCGGCGCCAACTTCGTTGAGTCGACACCGCTGGTGATTGCGTTCCTCGCGCTGGCGTTCTTCGGCAACGGGCTGGCCTCGATCACCTGGTCGCTTGTTTCAACCTTGGCACCGGCGCGCTTGTTGGGGCTGACCGGCGGGGTGTTCAACTTCATCGGCAATCTGTCGGCCATCACTACGCCGATTGTCATCGGTTTCCTGGCCACCGGTGATTCGTTTGCCCCGGCGATTACCTACATCTCGGTTCTGGCATTGATTGGCGCGCTTTCCTACATCTTGCTGGTGGGTAAAGTCGAGCGTATCAAGTTGTAGATACGGGCATCGGGCGACCATAATGCCGCCCGTTCACTCGCTCAACGGTAAAGGCTGGATATGCAGGAAGATGCCCCAAAAATCGCCAAGGACGCCGCACCGACCGGCACCCAGACCCTGCTTCGTGGTTTGGGTGTGGTTCAGGCCGTGGCCAGCGGCGCCCGCGATCTCAAGGAAATCGCCCGGCAAATCGGCACGACGCGCAGCACCACCCATCGTCTGGCCAGTTGCCTGGTGGACGAGCGTTACTTGCGCGTGGTGCCGCAGATCGGCTACCTGTTAGGGCCGAAGTTGATCGAGTTGGGTTTCCAGGCGCGTGAAGAGTTACCGCTGGTGACCTTGGCCGGGCCGTATCTGGATGAGCTATCGGCGTTGACCGGCGACACCATTCACCTGGCGATTCGCGAAGGCGACGAGGTGCTGTACCTGCACAAGAATCCGGGGCGCAATGGTCCGGAAATGCGTTCGAGGGTCGGCCATCGCATGCCGTTGGCGCGCACCGGGATCGGCAAGGCCTTGATGTTGGATGACATGCAGGAAGAATGGCAGCGGCTGTACGAAATCAGCTTGCCTGCAGGTGGGAAAAACCTGTTTTGGCCGCAGCACCCGGAGCAGTCCTGGGAGCAGTTTCAGCAGCGTATGGTCGAGTATGTGGCGGGCGGTTACGCCTTTGATCTGGAAGACAACGAACCGTCGATCCGCTGTGTGGCGGCGCCGATTCGTGATGCCAGCAAGCGTATCGTCGCTGGCATCAGCATCGCCAGTACCGTGCCGTACATGCCGCTGGAAAAAATGGCCGAGCTGATTCCCCTGATCAAAGGGGTCACGGCTCGGTTGTCGGCGGAACTGGGCTTGAAGGTTTAGACCTTCAAGGTCGCCATGTCGATCACGAAACGGTACTTCACGTCACCGGCGATCATGCGGGCGTAAGCCTCGTTGATCTGGCGAATGTCGAGCATTTCGATATCGCAGGTGATGTTGTGCTCGGCGCAGAAATCCAGCACTTCCTGGGTTTCGGCAATGCCGCCGATCAGCGAACCGGCCAGCACACGGCGTCCCAACACCAGTTTGGCGGCGTGAACCGGTGGATCGATCGGTTCGATCAGGCCCACCAGAATGTGCACGCCGTCGAAACGCAGGGTGTCGAGGTAGGGATTGAGGTCGTGCTGCACCGGAATGGTGTCGAGCAGGAAGTCAAAATGGCCCGCAGCGGCTTTCATCTGCTCGGCATCGGTGGACACGATCACGTGGTCCGCGCCCTGGCGACGGCCTTCTTCGGCCTTGCTCGCCGAGCGGGTGAACAGCGTCACTTCGGCGCCCATCGCCTTGGCGAACTTGATGCCCATGTGACCGAGGCCGCCCATGCCCAGAATCCCGACCTTGTCGCCGGCCTTGACGCCGTAGTGCTTGAGCGGCGAGTAGGTGGTGATGCCGGCGCACAGGATCGGCGCGGCGCTGGCCAAGGCGAGTTTTTCCGGGATGCGCACGACAAAGTGCTCGCTGACCACGATGCTGTCGGAGTAGCCGCCCATGGTGTTGCTGCCATCGACCCGGTCCGGGGTGGCGTAGGTCATGGTCGGACCTTCGAGGCAGTATTGCTCAAGGTTGGACTGGCAGGCTTCGCAGCTGCGGCAGGAATCGACCATGCAGCCGACGCCTACCAGATCACCGATTTTGTGTCTGGTCACGTTCGCGCCGATGGCAGTTACTTTGCCGACGATCTCGTGGCCGGGCATCAGTGGGTAAACCGCAATGCCCCACTCGTTACGCGCCTGGTGGATGTCGGAATGGCAGACGCCGCAGTACAGAATCTCGATCGCCACGTCGTCGGCACGAGGGCTGCGACGTTCGAATTTCACGGGGGCGAGGGGAGTGGTAGCCGACTGGGCGGCGTATCCGATGGCGGTGTACATGAGGAACCTCGCAAAAGCTGTGACAGGAGAGGCGGTGCATTCTGGGCGCTGCACCTGGAACCGGCCATGGCGATTCCTCCGGGTGTCATGCCTATTCCTCCGGCATCCACGTTCGATTGATCAAATGAGTGAACAGACCTGCGAAGATGCTCTCATCCCTTTTTCCGCGACTTTTTTGTAAAGAGCTCCCATGTTGTTGACCCGTCATCTCGATGCCAATGCCACGCTGGTTTCGTTGATCCAGCCACTGACCACTCGCGACGGTTTCGCGCCCACAGCGTTGCCGGGTGTACAGGTGTTGCGTGCCAGTTGCGATGTCGCCCGTGGCCCGCAGATTTATGAGCCGAGCCTGGTCATCATCGTCCAGGGCAGTAAATTGGCGTACCTGGGCCCGCGAACGCTGGAGTACGGCGCGGGGCATTATCTGATTCAGGCATTGCCGGTGCCTTTCGAGTGCGAAACGTTTGCCGCGCCGGATGGGCCGATGCTGGGGATTTCCATCGCGATAGACCGGATTTTGCTCGGTGAATTGGTGTTGGCCATGGGGCTTGTGTCCGGGCGCAGTATTGCAGCGCAAACTCTGGAGTCCATGACCTCGACGGTGCTCGACGATGCGATGCGTGGATGCGTGGAACGGTTGTTGCGTTGCCTGCACGATCCGCTGGAATGTCAGGTCATGGGGCAGGCGCGTTTACGTGAGTTGCTGTTCGTCGCGTTGCGCGGGCCGCAAGCCGATGTGCTACGCGCTTTGGTGGAGCAGCAGGGGCAATTCGCCCGGGTTGCGGCCTCGCTCAGTCATCTGCATGCGCATTACACCGAGCCGTTGAATGTYGAGACCCTCGCCAGTTGCGCGAACATGAGTGCATCGACCTTTCACGAGCATTTCAAACGCAGCACCTTGTTGTCGCCGGTGCAGTACTTGAAGCGTTTGCGCTTGCTCAAGGCGCAGCAGTTGTTGCTTTCTGAAGGCTTGGGCGTGGCGCAAGTGGCGCATCGGGTGGGGTATCAGAGTACGTCGCAGTTCAGTCGGGAGTACAAGCGCTACTTCGAGCGTAATCCGGGCGATGAACGCGC
>NZ_JBFUKU010000235.1:0-8194 GCF_056400685.1 Pseudomonas sp. P5_A12
GCTGCTCAAGACCTTCCTCAAGGACCTGGCGCCGGTGATTGCCATGGCGCCGGACGCATTGATCATGTCCGATCCGGGTTTGATCATGCTGGTGCGCCGGCACTTCCCGCAGATGCCGATTCATCTGTCGGTACAGGCCAACACCGTCAACTGGGCGAGTGTCGAATTCTGGCAGCTACAGGGAGTGAGCCGGATCATCCTGTCGCGGGAACTGTCCCTGGAAGAAATCGGCGAAATTCGCCAGCAAGTGCCGGCCATGGAGCTGGAAGTGTTTGTCCACGGTGCATTGTGCATGGCGTATTCCGGGCGCTGCCTGCTCTCGGGTTACATGAACAAGCGCGACGCCAATCAGGGCAGTTGCACCAACGCCTGTCGCTGGAAATATTCGGCCCAAGAGGCCACGGAAAACCAGCTCGGTGAAATCGTTCAGCAGTATCAGCCCGAACCGACCTTGGGCATCGGCGCCCCCACCGACCAGGTGTTTCTGTTGCAGGAAGCCAATCGACCGGACGAACTGATGCCGGCTTTCGAAGACGAGCACGGCACTTACATCATGAATGCCAAGGACCTGCGCGCCGTGCAACATGTCGAGCGCCTGACGCACATGGGCGTGCACTCGCTGAAGATCGAAGGGCGGACCAAATCTCACTTCTATTGCGCCCGCACCACGCAGGTGTATCGCCGGGCCATCGACGATGCCGTCGCCGGCCGTGAATTCGACCGTAGCCTGATGACCGATCTGGAATCATTGGCCCAGCGCGGATACACCGAAGGTTTTTTGCGCCGGCATGTGCATGACGAATATCAGAATTATCAGCACGGCAGCTCGGTGTCGGAGCGACAGCAGTTTGTCGGTGAATTGACCGGTGAACGGCGTGAGCGGCTGGCGGAGGTCAAAGTGAAAAACCGCTTTGGCCTGGGCGATCACATGGAGTTGATGACACCCCAAGGCAACTTCCATTTCGATTTGCATCAATTGCAAAACGCCAGAGGTGAGCCGATTGAAGTGGCGCCGGGGGATGGGCACACGGTGTATCTGCCGATTCCGGACACGGTGGACCTGAAGTTTGGCTTGTTGATGCGCGATGTCAGCGCGAGTTGAAAACCCATCAATGGTGCGATGAGCCCCCTCGCCACATTACTCAGCCACCCGCTGAAAAGCGGTCACGGCTGTTGGTGAGATGCAGCCACATCGCCGCTCGTGCCGCGTCCGGATCCTGGCGCTTGATAGCGTTGAGAATCGCCTCGTGCTCAAGGTTGGCGAGTTGCCCAAGCTTGCTTAAATCCGCCGCCCCACGCTCGGCGGCATTGACGCGGGTTCGCGGGATCATCGCACTGCCCAGGTGCTGCATGATCTCGGTGAAGCACACATTGCCGGTAGCTTCGGCGACCAACAGATGGAAGCGCTTGTCGGCCTCGACACAGCTGTCGTTGTTGCTCAGCAAGCGCTGATAGTCGTCCAGCGCTTCTCGCATCTGCGCCAGTTGCGGCTCCGTACGACGGGTTGCCGCCAGCGCGGCGGCCTGGGTTTCCAGCCCCATGCGCAACTCCAGAATACTGCGCACACCCAGTGCAGTATCGACATTCAGCCGCAATCCCTGCTCCGGCGCGCGTTCGATGACAAAAGTGCCAATGCCGTGCCGGGTTTCCACCAGCCCCGATGCCTGCAATTTCGAGATCGCCTCGCGCACCACGGTGCGGCTGACGCCGTGCTCCTGAACGATTGAGTTTTCCGACGGCAGCTTGTCCGCCGGCAGCATCTGGCCGAGAAGAATGCTCTGGGTCAGTTTTGCTACCAGGTCGTGAGCGAGGTTGTGGCTGCGCCTGGGGACAGGCGTGTCGAGGTCATGTTGCATGGTGACTTCCGAAAACAGGGCTAACGGAATCGTAGCACCGCACAGGGTTGGGTTCTCTATAAAATAGCGCCTCACTTGTATGACAACACTCAACAACCGCACCTTACTATGTACCATCTCGGTTTAATAAAAATAAAAAAATAATCAAAAATTGGCTGTACCACACCATTTTGTTGAACATAGAAGCTTGCAGAACAAAAAAATGTAGTTGTATGATGTCTATCAACAAAGCAGTACACGCCACACCCCGCATAAAAATAATCAGTGGGAGAAACCAAGTGAATACATCCGTATCAGGGATGCACCAAGGCGCCGATTCGGTCCTGAAGTCCGCCATCTCAAAGGTGAAACGACATGTTTTGCCGCTGTTCGTCATCATGTTCATCGTCAACTACATCGACCGCGTGAACATCGGTTTCGTCCGCGCGCATATGGAGCATGACCTGGGCATTGGTGCCGCCGCTTATGGCCTCGGCGCCGGGCTGTTCTTCATCGGTTACGCGCTGTTCGAAGTCCCCTCCAACATCCTCCTGCAAAAAGTCGGCGCGAGAATCTGGCTGACCCGCATCATGCTGACCTGGGGCCTGGTGGCCGCCGGCATGGCCTTCATCCAGAACGAAACCCACTTCTACATCCTGCGATTTTTGCTGGGCGTGGCCGAAGCCGGGTTCTTTCCTGGGGTGATTTACTACTTCACTCGCTGGTTGCCCGGCGTGGAACGTGGCAAGGCGATTGCGATCTTTCTAAGCGGCTCGGCGATGGCCTCGCTGATCTCTGGCCCGCTGTCCGGCCTGTTGCTGCAAATCAGCGGCTTTGGCCTGCACGGCTGGCAGTGGATGTACTTCATTGAAGGGATGTTTTCGGTCGGGCTGTGCGTGTTCGTCTGGTTCTGGCTGGACTCCAAACCCCACGACGCCAAATGGCTGACCCGCGAAGAACAGGATGCGCTGGTCAACGCCATCGACGACGAACAACGGGCCCGCGAAGCCGCGACACCGATCAAACCGTCGCTGGGCAAACTGCTCAAGGATCGCCAGATCATCCTGTTCTGCCTGATTTACTTCTTCATCCAGTTGACCATCTACGCCGCGACCTTTTGGCTGCCGAGCATCATCAAGAAGATGGGCGACCTCAGCGACATTCAGGTTGGGCTGTTCAACTCGATCCCATGGTTGCTGTCGATTGTCGGCATGTATGCCTTTGCTTCCCTGTCAGCCAAATGGAAACACCAACAAGCCTGGGTCGCCGCTGCGCTGCTGATTGCTGCCGCCGGGATGTTCATGTCCACCACGGGCGGGCCGATCTTTGCCTTTGTTGCGATCTGCTTTGCGGCGCTGGGTTTCAAATCCGCCTCGTCGCTGTTCTGGCCGATTCCCCAGGCGTATCTGGATGCGCGGATTGCCGCCGGTGTGATCGCGTTGATCAACTCGGTGGGTAACCTTGGCGGCTTCGTTGCACCGACTACCTTCGGCTTGCTGGAGGAACACACCGGCTCGATTCAGGGCGGACTGTAYGGATTGGCCGCAACCTCGATCATCGCCGCGATCATTGTCTTTGCCGCCCGCAACACACCGAAAACCGCACCGGCCGTTGCGCTGGGCAAACCAACGCCCAACCACGTCTGATCACTTTTCAAGGACAAGACAATGAACGTACAAGACACTGCAAAAGCCCCGATCATCACCAGCATGCAAGTGGTTCCGGTGGCCGGTCACGATGGCATGTTGCTCAATTTGAGCGGCGCCCACGGCCCGTTTTTCACCCGTAATATCGTGATCCTCAAGGACAACGCCGGTCACACCGGTGTCGGTGAAGTTCCGGGTGGCGAGCGTATTCGTCAGACACTGGAAGACGCCCGCGCACTGGTGGTCGGCAGTCCGATCGGCACGTATCAGAGGATCCTCAATCAAGTGCGCCAGACCTTTGCCGATCGCGATGCCGGCGGTCGCGGTTTGCAGACGTTCGACCTGCGCATCACCATTCACGCAGTCACCGGCCTGGAAGCCGCCCTCCTCGACTTGCTCGGCCAGCATCTGGACGTGCCGGTTGCCGCTCTGCTCGGTGAAGGTCAGCAGCGTGACGAAGTGAAGATGCTCGGCTACCTGTTTTACGTCGGAGATCGCAACGAAACCGACCTGGCCTATCGCAGCGAACCGGATGCCGACAATGACTGGTTTCGTGTGCGCCATGAGAAAGCCATGAGCGCTGACGCCGTGGTCCGACTGGCGGAGGCTGCCCATGCCCGCTACGGCTTCAAGGACTTCAAACTCAAGGGCGGCGTGCTCAGTGGCGATGAGGAAATCGAAGCAGTCACTGCGCTGGCCGAACGCTTCCCGGATGCGCGCATCACCCTCGATCCGAACGGCGCATGGTCACTCAAGGAAGCCATTCGCTTGTGCCGCGATCAGCATCACGTTCTGGCTTACGCCGAAGACCCGTGCGGCGCGGAAAACGGTTACTCGGGCCGCGAGGTCATGGCCGAATTCCGCCGTGCCACCGGCCTGAAAACCGCGACCAACATGATCGCCACCGACTGGCGGGAAATGGGCCACGCCATCCAGCTGCAATCGGTGGACATTCCTCTGGCCGATCCGCATTTCTGGACGATGCAGGGTTCGGTGCGCGTGGCGCAGATGTGCCACGAGTGGGGGCTGACCTGGGGTTCCCATTCCAACAACCACTTCGATATATCCCTGGCGATGTTCACCCACGTCGCGGCGGCGGCCCCGGGCGACATCACCGCCATCGACACCCACTGGATCTGGCAGGACGGCCAGCGCTTGACCAAGACGCCACTGCAAATCATCGACGGCTGCGTGCAAGTGCCGAAGAAGCCGGGTCTAGGGGTTGAACTGGACATAGATCAGTTGGCCAAGGCCCATGAACTGTACAAAGGCATGGGGTTGGGCGCGCGCGATGACAGCGTGGCGATGCAGTTTCTGATCCCGGGCTGGAAATTCGATAACAAACGGCCGTGCCTGGTGCGCTGACCTACTACCCTGTCATACCCCCTTTGTGGGAGCGAGCCTGCTCGCGAAGAGGCCGGCACATTCAACATCGGTGTTGCCTGCTCCGCCGCTTTCGCAGGCAAGCCAGCTCCTACAAAGGATTGAGGTCGTACACAAATCCCTGAACTGACCACCGAACCAGTGTAGGAGAGGGCTTGCCCGCGAAGGCGTCGGCACATTCAAGATGGATGTTGCCTGACACGCCGCTATCGCCGGCAAGCCAGCTCCTACAATGGACTCCGGGCGCGCTAAAACTCCAGAAATGGCATCCGCTAATTCATTTCGACCGCTTGCAGTAGCCAGTTTTTGAACGCCGTCATCGCCGCTGTTTCAGAGCGTGACTGCAAGCGCGTCAGCCAATAGCTGCCGGTGGTGATCCCGATGGTAAAAGGTTGCTCGATTGCACCCGCCGCCAGTTGTCGGGAAAACATCAGGGGCGGCGCCAACGCAATGCCTGCGCCTTGAAGCGCAGCCTCCATCATCGCCAGCGAAGAATCGAAAACAATGCTTTTGGCGGGCAGTGCATTGGCTGGCAACCCGCAGGCCAGAAACCACTCAGGCCACTCGTCTGCTCGGTAGGAACGCAACAGGGTTTGTTTCAACAGACCCTCAGGCGAGAGCAATTGCCGGGCGAGCTCGGGAACGCACAACACCGACAACGGTGCATCGATCAACCGCAGCGCTTCAATGCCGTGCCACGCGCCGGCACCAAATCGAATCGCGTAATCCAGCCCTTCAGTGGCCACATCCACCCGGTTGTTATGGGTCGACAGCCGTAAATCTATAAACGGATGTTTCGCCTGGAAGTCCGGCAGCCGCGGCAGCAGCCAGCCCACCGCAAACGTACCCACCGCGCCCACCGTCAACACCTCCCGATAATGCCCGCCTTCAAAGCGCTCAAGCGTTTCGGCGATGCGATCGAAAGACTCGCACAACACCGGCAGCAAGGTTTCACCCTCACTGGTCAGCAGCAACCCGCGTGGCAAGCGCTTGAACAGTGCCACGCTCAGCATGGCTTCCAGGCTTTTGACTTGATGACTCACTGCCGCCGGCGTCACGAACAACTCCACCGTCGCGCGCGTGAAACTCAAATGACGCGCGGACGCCTCGAAAGCGCGCAATGCATTCAGCGGCAAGTGAGGACGAATCATGCCAACTCCATAATTTTTCTAATGGCTAACCCGAAATATCGTCGTTTGTCGACGCTCGGTAGACCGCCTAAATTTGGCACGCCTTTTCGCTAGCCCGATTTGCAAGAGCGCATGGAGTGTAGCGGGTTACCATCATCACAACTCATGAAGAGTGGATCAGACATGTACACAGACAAACTGCCAAGGCTTGCGCCCTACAGTGCTTTAGCACTTATTCTAGGCGTAGCGCCCTGCATGGCCTCAACACCGTCCGACCAGCAACTCGAAACCCTGGTCAACGCCGCCGTCGGTCCGGTGATGCAGCAACAGAACATTGCGGGGCTCGCCGTTGCGATCACCCAAAATGGCCAGCAGCATTACTTTAATTACGGTGTGGCCTCCAAAAAGGATCGCAAACCGGTCAGTCAGGACACCCTGTTCGAAATCGGCTCAGTCAGCAAAACCTTCACCGCCACACTGGCCGCCTACGCGCAGGCCAACGGCAAACTGTCCCTGTCCGATTCTGCCAGCGCTGTTTTGCCGGCATTGCGCGGCAGTGCATTCGACCACATCAGCTTGCTGCAACTGGGCACCTACACCGCCGGCGGGTTGCCGCTACAATTCCCTGGCGAAGCTGACCACCCAGAAACAATGCTGGGTTACTTCAAGCAGTGGACACCGGTTTATCCTGCCGGCACCCATCGCCTGTATTCGAACCCAAGCATAGGGCTGTTCGGCTACCTCGCCGCCAACAGCATGGGCCAGCCGTTCGATGTGCTGATGGAAAAGACCTTATTGCCGAAACTGGGCCTCAAGCACACCTACCTCAAGGTCCCGCAAGAGCAAATGGGGCTATACGCTCAGGGTTACAACAAGGACGACAAGCCTGTGCGCGTCGGGCCGGGCGCGTTGGACTCCGAAGCCTACGGCGTGAAAACCAGCGCCTCGGACCTGCTTCGCTATGTCGAAGCGAACATGAAACCGGCAGGGCTCGAAAAGCCATTGCAGCAAGCCATCGCCACTACCCACACCGGTTATTACACCGTGGGCGATATGACACAGGGGCTGGGCTGGGAGCTCTACCCTTACCCGGTCACGCAAGACCGGCTGCTTGCCGGTAACTCGACCGAGATGGCAATGCAGGCTCAAACGGTCCAGTGGTTGAACCCGCCACAGCTTCAACAGAAGAATGTGTTGATCAACAAAACCGGTTCCACCGGCGGCTTTGGGGCTTATGTCGCGTTTGTGCCCTCGAAGGACATCGGCATCGTGATCCTTGCCAATAAAAACTACCCCAATCCGGAGCGAGTCAAAATCGCCCACACCATATTGACCGCCTTGACCGAATAACCAAGTGCAACACAACCCACTGCGTGGCCTCAGGGTTTCGGGTGGACGAGCACAAAAAAGGGCGCCGAGATGGTTAATGCCGATCAGTTAAGCCCTCTTGCTTGACCTTTGGCCGCAAGAAATCAAAATCCGATGCCTGAATAGGTATCGGATTTTTTTATGCGTCTCGCTCGGGCACTGGAACTGACTCACAACATCGCCTCCACTCCCCACGCCATCGAGGGGTTGGATTCGTTGCTCGATCCTTCTTTGGTCGAGCAGGCACTGGAACAGGCAGGCGTAGCAACCCTGCGCAAGCGCCGTCTGCCGTTGGARATGATGCTTTGGTGCGTGATTTCCATGGCGTTCTTTCGGCGGATGTCAGCCWGGGATGTRGTCAGTCGCATGAACATTATGCTGCCGGGTCAACGTCCGCTGGTGGCGCCCAGCGCAGTGGTTCAAGCCCGTCAGAGGCTGGGTAGCGAGGCTGTACGACAGGTCTTCCATCTGACTCAGAAAAGTTGGCATGAAGCGGCCGGTCATCCGACCTGGGCCGGGCTGCGTTTGCTGGGGGTCGACGGCGTCGTCTGGCGAACACCCGACACGGCAGAAAATCGAGCACGCTATGACTCGGCCAGTAATCAACATGGTGACACTGGCTTTCCTCAGGTGYGCATGGCCTGCCAAATGGAGTTGACCAGCCATTTGCTGATCGGCAGTGCATTTGATGGTTACCGCAGCAACGAAATGAAACTGGCGGAACAGCTGATCGAAACCACGCCTGATCACTCGTTAACGCTGTTCGATCGCGGCTTTTATTCCTTGGGTTTGCTGCACCAATGGCAGCAAGCAGGCACCGAGCGCCATTGGC
>NZ_JBFUKU010000236.1:0-8178 GCF_056400685.1 Pseudomonas sp. P5_A12
TGCAGGTGGCGGATATCGCCGGGGGCTCGTTTCACGGGGTCATCGGCCTGCTGGCGGCGGTGATCGCCCGGCAGCAAACCGGGCAGGGGCAACATCTGGACGTGAGCATGACCGACTGCGCGTTCAGCCTGAACGCCATGGCGGGCGCGGGGTATCTGGCCTGTGGCGCGGAGCCGGGCAGGGAAGACCAGATCCTGAACGGCGGCAGCTTTTACGACTATTACCGTTCTCGCGATGGGCGCTGGTTGTCGGTGGGTAGTCTGGAACCGGCGTTTATGAAACAACTGTGTAAGGCGTTGGGGCTGGAGGAGTTGGCGCCTTTGGGCTTGTCACCAAAGCCTGCGGACCAGAAAAAGCTCAAGGACGCGCTGATGACCGAATTCGAGAAACACGACTTTACCGATTTGTGCGCCCTGTTTGCCGAACTCGATGCGTGTGTCGAGCCGGTGCTGAGTTTGAGCGAAGCGATTGAGCATCCGCAGCTGAAGTCGCGGGAGCTGGTGACTGAGGTGCCGCGAGGGGATGGGTCTACACAGGCGCAAATGGCCTGCCCGTTGAAGTTTKCGGATGGGTTGCCTGAACCACGGCATATTGGCGCGGTGCTGGGGCAGCATACGGATCAGGTGTTGGGGGAGTTGGGGTTTGATGCCGAGCGGATCGCAGAGTTGCGGCGTGCCAAAATAATTGTGTAGTAGATCGTTCCCGCGCTCTGCGTGGGAATGTATCCCGTGACGCTCCGCGTCACAGTGGACGCAGAGCGTCCATGGCGGCATTCCCACGCGGAGCGTGGGAACGATCGTGCGGTTACTCGACCCGCATCTCCCCACTGAACACCAACGTACTTCGGCACCGCCGGCACAAATACCGCCGACCCTGCCTCACTAACCCATGGCGCTGCGCTGAAAACGGGAAATCGCTGTCCACGCACGGGCATTTGTAGATATAGCGCGTCACGCTGCGGCGTTTGACGTCGTAGGTGTGGCAGCGATTGGGCGGCAGTTCGTACACGCCGCGCATGATCAGTTGCCACTCTTCGCCATGAGGCTGGATGCGGTCACCAAACAGTTGGTGAGCGATCAGGTGGGCGACCTCGTGGGCTACGGTTTGCTTGAGAAAATCTTCGGTGTTTTCCCGGTACAGCTGCGGGTTGAAGCGCAACAGGTTCTCGTGCAAATGCGCGACACCGGCTTTTTGACCGCGCAGCTTGAGGCTCACCACGGGGCGTTTGAAAGTGCGTTTGAAAAAGGATTCAGCGAGTTGGTAACAGTCTTCGACGCGGGAATTGAGTGGCTCGGGCATGCTTGATGGATCTCCAGAGACGTCGAGTATGCCGCAACCCTGGGGTCTTGCGAATCGCGCAGGTGCCGAATGGTCAACAGCGCTTTCGATTCTTGAACATTAGAAGGCCGCCTTGCGGCGGCCTGTGTTGGCAGATCTTGTTTTTGGGTGGAAGTACCACTAATTAGTATAGACCGGCCCCACGCCGAGTCCCCAGACAATGACTGTGAACGCCATGATGGCTACCAGCACCACCAGGCCTACCGCAAGCACCGAACTTGAAAACAGGAACCCCTCGTCTGACGGAATGTTCATGAAAGTGGGCAGTCCCACATACAGCAGGTACACCGTGTAGCAGATGGCCGCCGTCCCGACGATCATTCCCAGCCACAGGTGTGGGTACAGCGCCGCCAGTCCGCCGATAAACAACGGGGTCGCGGTATAGGTCGCAAACGCAACGCAACGGGCCAGGCTCGGATTGGCGTCATAGGTGCGAGCCATCCAGTGGATGAACGCGGCCATCACTGCAACACCGCCGAGCATCGCCACGTACGACATGATCGTCATCCATAGCGCGCTTTCCTGCGTCAGCATCACCGGTGCCCGGGTACCAATCACCCAGCCGATCTTTGTGGTGCCGATAAACGCTGACACAGCGGGGATCGCCGCCAGAATCAGCGTATGGGTCAGGTACATGTGGCTAATGCTTTCCTCATTGTCGCCACGAATCTCTTTCCATTCCTGGTCGGGGTGGGTGAAAAGCCCCACTACGTGATGGATCATGCCAGTCACTCCTCTTGTTTTTACCATCGCCCCCCAGCGGAGCGCCTACGGGCCAAAGTGGCCAAGTAAGTAAAGGTCTGGATTTGAATGCGACCTTATGTCGCAGTATAGAAAGGTCTTAACCGCACAGGTAATAGGGGCTTAGAGCTTATCGCGCTGAAAACACACCTGTTAATCGCCGCAGGGTCTGTCACCCATAATCCACCCTGTGGGCACTTCGCCGAAGGCGGGTTTTTGCGTAAAATGCCGGCCTTTCGTCACACCTCACGGATTTCGCGACATGGGCACTCTCACAGTCAACCAGAACAAACTGCAAAAGCGCCTTCGCCGTCAGGCTGGTGAGGCGGTTGCCGATTTCAACATGATTGAAGACGGCGACAAGGTCATGGTCTGCCTGTCCGGTGGCAAGGACAGCTACACCATGCTCGACGTGCTGATGCACTTGCAGAAGGTCGCACCGATCAAGTTCGAGATCGTGGCCGTGAACATGGACCAGAAGCAGCCAGGTTTCCCGGAGCACGTGCTGCCGGCCTACCTCAAGGAACTGGGCATCGAGTACCACATCGTCGAGAAAGACACCTACTCGGTGGTCAAGGAGCTTATTCCCGAGGGAAAGACCACCTGCTCGCTGTGCTCGCGCCTGCGTCGCGGCACGCTGTACACCTTTGCCGATGAAATCGGTGCGACCAAAATGGCCCTCGGTCATCACCGTGACGACATCGTCGAGACGTTTTTCCTGAACATGTTCTTCAACGGCTCGCTCAAGGCCATGCCGCCAAAATTGCGCGCCGACGATGGC
The DNA here is from genome assembly GCF_056400685.1 of Pseudomonas sp. P5_A12. Lineage (NCBI taxonomy): Bacteria > Pseudomonadati > Pseudomonadota > Gammaproteobacteria > Pseudomonadales > Pseudomonadaceae > Pseudomonas > Pseudomonas sp. P5_A12. The sequence goes on from NZ_JBFUKU010000236.1 coordinate 2,861, forward strand.
CGCAACGTCGTCATCCGTCCGCTGGCCTACTGCAATGAAAAAGACATTCAGGCTTACTCGGACTTCAAACAATTCCCGATCATCCCGTGCAACCTCTGCGGCTCTCAGGAAAACCTGCAACGTCAGGTGGTCAAGGACATGCTGCAAGATTGGGAGCGCAAGACCCCGGGCCGTACCGAAAGCATTTTCCGCAGCCTGCAGAACGTGATCCCGTCGCAACTGGCGGACCGCAACCTGTTTGACTTCACCAGCCTCAAGATCGACGAATCGGCGGCTTCGCGTTTCGTCAATGTAGTCAACCTCTAAACCCAATCACTGTGGGAGCCAGCAGGCTGGCTCCCACATGGGTCTATTCACTTATTCATCAGGAGAGGGCATGCGCGATTACAAGTGGCTGCACGAATACTGCTTGAACCGCTTCGGTTCAGCAGCTGAACTGGAAGCCCATCTGCCCGTTCCGAAAAACCCGGCACAATTGCGCAAGATCAGCGACGACCGCTACCTCTCCACCATGGCGCTACGTGTATTCCGCGCCGGGCTCAAGCACAGCCTGGTGGACGCCAAGTGGCCGGCCTTCGAAGAAGTGTTCTTCAAGTTCGACCCGGAAAAAGTCGTGCTGATGAGCGCCGAACACCTCGAACGCCTGATGCARGACGCGCGAATCATCCGCCACCTGGGCAAGCTCAAGAGCGTACCGCGCAATGCACAGTTCATTCTGGACGTGGCGCATGAGCACGGCAGCTTTGGCGCGTTGATCGCCGAATGGCCGGTAACGGATATCGTCGGGTTGTGGACATACCTGAAGAAGCGCGGCCATCAATTGGGCGGGTTGTCGGCGCCGCGTTTCTTGCGCATGGTCGGCAAAGACACGTTTGTGCCGAGCTACGACGTGGTCGCAGCGTTGAATGCACAGAAGATCGTCGACAAGGTGCCGAGCAGTCAGCGGGATCTGGCCTTGGTGCAGGATGTGTTCAATCAGTGGCATGAACAGAGTGGCGGGCGGCCGATGAGCCAGATTTCGATGATGCTCGCCTACACGGTGAATCATTGACGCCGAGTCGCCCCCTTCGCTGGCAAGCCAGCTCCTACAGGGGATGTGTGAACGACACAAATTCTCTGTAGGAGCTGGCTTGCCAGCGAAGCGGTCTATCAGGCGACGGAAATCTCGCCCTCGCCAGCCAGTTTGCGATTGAGCTGAAACCGCCACCGCACATACAACAGCGCCGAGCAGAACACTGCCAGGCTCGCGCCCATCTCCAGCATCCCAAACAGCTGGCGGTTCGGGTCATACGCCGCCAATGCGCCCTTGATGAAATACAGGTTCACCACAAAACACATCCACGAATGCCCACGCGCGCTGCCGATAATCATCCCCGGTGCGAGCAACAGCAGCGGCACCAGTTCGATCAGCAAAATCACCCAAGGCCGCGCGCCGTGCAGGTCGGCAAACACCAGGTAGTAGGCGCACAACAGCCCCACCAGACCGAAAAAGCACAGCAGGCTGACGATGCGCATCGCCCGCACCCGTGGTTCGAGCCATTCAATGGAGGGCAGAATCTTCGGCTTCTTGGCCACGTCAGTTCCCCAGCTTTTGCGCAGTCTTCGCCAACCGTAGGCCCAAGGCCCGGCACAGCGCTACTTCATGCTCATTCAAAGCACTTTTGCCATCGGCCCCGGCGTGATGGCTCGCGCCATAAGGTGTGCCGCCGCCACGGGTTTCGAGCAAGGCGGATTCGCTGTAAGGCAGACCGGTGATCAGCATGCCGTGGTGCAGCAGCGGCAGCATCATCGACAGCAACGTGGTTTCCTGACCTCCGTGCAGGCTCGCAGTGGAGGTGAACACGCCGGCCGGCTTGCCCACCAGCGCGCCGGTCAGCCACAGGTTGCTGGTGCCGTCGAGGAAGTACTTGAGCGGCGCCGCCATGTTGCCGAAACGGGTCGGGCTGCCCAAGGCCAGGCCCGCGCAGTTCTTCAGGTCATCGAGGCTGGCGTACAGCGCGCCTGCGTCCGGAATGTCGGGCGCTACGGCTTCGCATTCGGTGGAGATCGCCGGGACGGTGCGCAGGCGCGCTTCCATTCCGGACTGCTCGACGCCACGAGCAATCTGTCGGGCCATTTCATTGGTCGAGCCGCTGCGGCTGTAATACAGAACCAGAATGTAGGGTGCGCTCACGGCAGCAACTCCAGCACGTTCTCTGGCGGACGGCCGATGATGGCTTTTTCGCCGACTTCAAGAATCGGGCGCTCCATGAGTTTCGGGTGAGCAGCGATGGCCGCAATCAATTGCGCTTCGCTCAGGCTGCTGTCGGCCAGGTTGAGGGTTTTGTATTCGTCCTCGCCAGTGCGCAGTAGTTGCCGGGCGCTGATGCCGAGCTTGGTCAGCAAGCTCTGGATTTGCAAGGCGTCCAGCGGGGTTTCGAGGTAGCGGACGACAGTCGGGGCCAGGCCTCGGGCTTCGAGCAGTTCGAGCGCACCGCGGGATTTCGAGCAGCGCGGGTTGTGATAAAGCGTCAGATCGGTCATGGGCGGGTCGCTTCTTGCGTAAAGTGGCAGCTATTCTAACTGTGCAGCGCGTAATCCTGAACCTTGCGAGGCGATGGGTCGCAGGCGCATTCAATTTCGAACAAGGAACACGACATGACAAGGCGACTGGCAGCGGCATTGGCGATTTTCGGGGCGTTGATGCTGGGGGGCTGCGGCAATGACTATGGCGTCGACCAGAACGGCCAGAAAGTTGCGTCCGAACGGCTGGACAAACAATGGGTGGTGATCAATTACTGGGCCGAATGGTGTGGCCCATGTCGGACCGAGATCCCGCAGTTGAATGCGTTGGCTGATCAATTGAAGGACAAGAAGATTGGCGTGTTCGGGGTCAACTACGACAATGTGCAGGGTGAAGAGCTGAAAAGCGCCAGTGAAAAACTGGGGATCAAGTTCACGGTACTGGCTTCAGACCCGGCCGATCTTTTTGAACTGCCGCGCAATGAAGCCCTGCCGGTGACGTACATCATCGATAACAAGGGCAAGGTTCGCGAACAGCTGATGGGCGAGCAGACGGCGGCGGGGGTGATGGCGAAGCTTGAGGCGTTGCAGGCAGTCAACTGAGACGATCCTCAAGCCGTTGATCGTTCCCACGCTCTGCGTGGGAACGCCGCCCGGGACGCTCCGCGTCCCTGTGACGCAGAGCGTCACTTGATGCATTCCCACGCAGAGCGTGGGGAACGATCGGGTAGAGGGATCAACCCTCTTCAAGCCACCATCGCATTGGCTTGCCTGCTGTCGGCCAGAAACGCATCTGCTCGATCGACGAAACGTCCCAGCGTTGTACGCCTTCCAGCGCCTGCAAGAAGCGCTGTTCCTGTTCCATGAGCGCTGGCGCACAGAGCTTGCGGGTGCTGCCGATCTTGCCGAAGCTCAATTTGTCGCCTTCCAGCGTGTACGGCGCGAACCAATGGTTGCAGCCGCCATTGCCATAGGCCCGACCGTCTTCACCGAGGGTAATGGTCAGGTGGCTGTAGTCCATCAATGGATTTTCGCCGATCCATTCCAGAATGTAGCTACGATTTTTTTCGAGTTGCACCGGCTCGGCGGCGCAGCCCAACAGGCTGGCACCGACCAAAGCGGTCAGAGCAAGGCGTTTCATCACGCAGGCTCCTGGCATTTCGGGCACAGGTGTTTCTCGCCAACCGAGGTCCAGCCCAATTCGGCAATCCGCGCCGTGGCAGCAGGCTTTTCAGCCTTGTTGCCGAGCTTGGCGTCGACCGCGAACTCAAAGCTCAGCGCTTTGGCGCAGCTGTCGCAATTGACTTCCCAAGTGTGGATCGCCAGTTCGCCGAACACCGGGCCACTGCTCACCGCGACCCATTGGCCTGGCGGGTTGATCAAGTGGCGAACCGTTTCGACGGTCAGGCGCATGGACAAGTCCTTGCTGCCTTTAAGGGTCACTACCAGCACGTCGCCAATCCGGATCGAGCCGCCGTTGCCGGTGACTTGATAACGCCCCGGCACCAGGGCGCGGCATTCGGTGAGGGTGTGTTGCGGGTTCATCAGGGTGTAGCGGAAATCGTGTTCGACCATGGGTCCTCCAAATAGGCGCGACATGCTATCACGGGCCTACTCGCAGCATGGCGCGGGCAGATGACCTTCGATCAGGTTCAAACGCCCCGACGACCCATGGCACAGTGCCGCTTTTGCACATCTAAGGAACGGACAAGGTCCAAGGCCCGTTCGATCAGCCCTCGACCAGATTTTGAGGGGTACCGGCGGCCCAGGCCACGATGTTTTGCAAGGTCGTCGCGGCAATCGCGCCCAGTGCTTCGCGGGTCAGGAACGCCTGGTGCGCGGTGACGATCACATTTGGAAAGGTCAACAGCCGCGCCAGCACATCGTCTTGCAGCGGCAGGTCGGACCGGTCTTCGAAAAACAGCTGCGCCTCTTCTTCATATACATCCAGCCCCAGATAGCCCAATTGGCCGTCCTTTAATGCGTCGATCAGCGCCGGGGTGTCCACCAGACCGCCACGCCCGGTGTTGATCAGCATCGCGCCGGGTTGCATGTGCGCCAGTGATTCGCGGTTGATCAGGTGCTTGCTCTGCTCGTTGAGCGGGCAATGCAGGCTGATGATCTGCGACTCGGCGAGCAGTTCCGGCAGGCTCAAGTAGCGAGCGCCAAGGGCTTCGACCTGCGGGTTGGGGAATGGATCGTAGGCCAGTAGCTGGCAGCCGAAGCCGTTCATGATTTTGGCGAACGTTGCGCCGATCTGCCCGGTGCCGACCACGCCGACGGTCTTGCCTACCAGGTCGAAGCCGGTCAGCCCATGAAGGCTGAAGTCACCTTCGCGGGTGCGGTTGTAGGCTCGGTGCAAGCGGCGGTTGAGTGCAAGAATCAGCGCCACTGCATGCTCGGCCACGGCGTGTGGCGAGTAGGCCGGGACGTGTACGATCGACAATCCCAGCAATTTGGCCGCCGCCAGATCAACGTGGTTGAAACCGGCCGAGCGCAGGGCGATCAGACGTGTGCCCCCAGCCGCCAGACGTTCCAGCACCGGCGCGCTGAGGTCATCGTTGATGAAGGCGCAGACCACTTCGTGCTTTTCTGCGAGTGCCGCGGTGTCGAGGCTCAGTCGCGCTGATTGAAAGTGCAGCTCGATACCGACGGGCAGGTCAGCGCTCAGAAAACTGTCGCGGTCGTAGGTCTGGCTGCTGAAAAGAATGGTGCGCATGAATCCTCCTGGATAACTCGGTCAAGGCTTTAGGTAGCAGCTGGCGAAGCCTGCGTTCGGCGGCGCAGCCGTCGTAAAATCAGGCGCTGCGGTGTAC